>NZ_JBHWIJ010000008.1:47690-56577 GCF_042732255.1 Kitasatospora sp. NPDC059803
CGGTCCAGCGGGGCGGCCCCCCCGGGGGGGGCGGAGCCCGGGGGCTTCGCGCTGTGCACGCGAGGGGGCCGGGTCCGGTCTCACTTTTCACGTGAAACAGGACCCGGCCCCTTCGTGCTGTCAGGTCCGGCCGGGCTCAGAGGCCCAGGTCGTCCAGGTTGTAGGCGGTCACGTACGGCAGGCCCTGCGCCTCGACCGCGGCCGCGCCGCCGCGCTCCACGATCACTGCGACGCCGACCACCTCGGCACCCGCCTCGCGCAGCGCCTCGACGGCGGTCAGCACCGAGCCACCGGTGGTGGAGGTGTCCTCGACCGCCAGCACCCGGCGGCCCTTGACCTCCGGGCCCTCGATCCGGCGCTGCAGGCCGTGCGCCTTGCCCGCCTTGCGGACCACGAAGGCGTCCAGCTCACGCCCGCGCGCGGCGGCGGCGTGCAGCATCGCGGCGGCCACCGGGTCGGCGCCCAGGGTCAGACCGCCGACGGCGTCGTACTCCAGGTGCGAGGTCGCGTCCAGCATCACCCGACCGACCAGCGGGGCGGCCTGGCCGTCCAGCGTGATCCGGCGCAGGTCGACGTAGTAGTCGGCCTCCTTGCCGGAGGAAAGGGTGACCTTGCCGTGTACGACGGCCTTGTCCTTGATCTGTGCCAGCAGGGCGTCGCGGTCGTTGCTCATGAGCGTCCAGTCTAGGCCCTCTCCCGCCGGTCAGCGCCGACGCAAGGCCCTGACCAGCACCACGGCGCCACCCAGCAGCGCGACCCCGCCGCCGATCACCCACGGCACCGCGCTGCGGCCGCCCGAACCCGGCACCACGATCCCGCCGGCCTCGCCGCCCCACCGGGACGCCGCCCGGGCCCGGGCACTGCGGGCCGGCAGCGCCGGGGCGTACCGCCCGCGCGGCGGCGCGTGGTCCACCTCCTCGGCCGAGCGGCCGACGATGCTGCGGCGCACCGGGCCGCCGCCCGCCGGCTCCTCCTCGTACTCGAAGAGCGGCTCGGCGGGGAGCTCCTCGGCGACGCCCTCCTCGGGCCCGTCCTCGTCGCCGCCGCCGGTGGGCAGGCCGAAGCGCTCGGCGTCGGCGTCGGAGAAGGCGATCAGGTCGGACAGGTCGTCGTCGAGGTCGTCGCCGGGCTGGTCCTGGTGCTCCTCGATGAACACCACGCTGGCGTCGGTCCCGGCCTCGGCTTCGCTGCCGGCTTCGCTGCCGGTCTCCGGGTCGCCCTCGCCGTCGTTCTCGCTCTCCGGCTCGGGCTCGGCGTCCGGGGAGGCGAGCGCGGTGGCGAACCGGTCCAGCAGGCGGCGCCCGGCGGCGTCGAGGGTCTCCTCGTCGAACTCGGTGAGCCGGCCGGTGGCGCTCAGGTCGCCGGTGAAGCGGACCACCGCGGTGCCGTCCTCGGCGCCGTCCGCGACGCTGACCCGGACGGTGGCGGTCGCCTCGCCGCTGCCGCGGGCCTCCTGGCCCTCGGCGAACACGGTCAGCACGCCCTCGCGTCCCTCGATCAGGGACAGCACGCCCTTGTACGTGATGGTGGAGCCGCCGATGCGCAGCTTCAGCCGGCCGCCGATCTCCTCCGCCGGCCCTGCGCCGACCGCGGCCGGTTCGGTGCTCAGCCCCGGCACGCTACGGGCCAGCAGAGCCGGATCCTGCAAGGCCTGCCGCACCAACTCGGCGGGCATCGGGACGACAACCTCATGCTCCATGTCAGGGAGCCTACCGACCCGACCCCGCCCGGTCCCTACCCACCGCCACCCGACTTCCCCGGGACCACCGGTGTCCCGCCCCGCGCCCCCGGTTCAGCGGGGGCCGAGCAGGGTGAGGGCGGCCGGGGGGTGGGCGGGGCGGAGGGCGGCGAGGCGGGTGGCGGAGCCGCGGAGGGCGTCGGGGGTGAGGGCGCGGGGCGGTGGGGCGTCGGGGGCGAGGGTGAGCGGGGGCCGGGCGGCGGCCGCGAGGAGGAAGGTCTGGGCGGCGCCCGGCGGGTCGGGGCGGCAGCTCGCGGTGGCGCTGCCCTGGACGGCGTACGGGACGGTCTGCAGCCCAGCCGTGCGCAGGCCGGACTCGATCGGCCAGAGGCCGCTCGGGTCGCCGCCGGCCCGGACGGCGACGCGGCCGCCGGGGGAGAGCAGCCGGGTGGCGAGGCCGTAGAACTCCTGGGAGTGGAAGGTGACCGGTCCGCCGTCGGCGGGCGCGGGCAGGTCGGCGAGCACCACGTCGTACGGTCCGCCGGTCGTGGCGCCGCGCAGCCAGGCCATCGGGTCGGCGGCGGTGGCGTGGACGCGGGGGTCGTCGAGGGAGTGGTCGGTGAGGGCGGCGAGCCCGGGGTCGGTGCGGGCGAGCCGGGGGAGCTCGGGGTCGGCGTCGACGAGCCGGACGGAGCGGACGCCGCGGTGCCGGAGCACCTCGCGCAGGGCGAGGCCGTCGCCGCCGCCGAGGAGCAGGACGCGGGCGTCCGGGCCGGCGGCCATCGCCGGGTGGACCAAGGCTTCGTTGCCGCGGTACTCGTCGGGTCCGCAGACGGTGAGACGGCCGTTCAGGTAGAGCCGGAGCGGGCCTTCGGCGGGGCCGGTGAGCACGATCTCCTGGGAGTGGCTGCGGGCGGCGAAGCGGACCTGGGCGCCGTAGAGGGCGTGCCGGGCGGCGCGTTCGATGGCGCCGGAGCCGGCGGCGGCCGCGGCGAGCAGGGCGAGGACGAGCGCGCAGCCGCCCCAGAGCAGGAGCCGTATCCGGGGGGCGGGTTCCTCGCGGAAGAGCCAGAGCACGACGGCGGCTCCGGCGACGGCGTTGACGGCGCCGGTGACGAGGGCGCCGTCGCCGGGCCCGAGACCGGGGAGGATGAGGAAGGGGAAGGCGAGGCCGCCGATCAGCGCGCCCACGTAGTCGGCGGCGAAGAGGTCGGCGGCGGCGCGGCCGGCGTCCTCGCGCCGGATCCGCTGGATGAGGGTCATCAGGAGCGGGATCTCGGCGCCGATGAGGATGCCGATGAGACAGGTGAGGCCGACCATGGCGGCCTGGTAGCGGCCGATCCAGGCCCAGCAGGAGTAGAGCGCGAGGACGGAGAGGCCGCCGGTGAGCGCGAGGGCGCATTCGACCAGGGCGAAGGCGGTGGCGGGCTGCCGGGTGAGGCGTTTGGCGAGGAGCGAGCCGAGGCCCATCGCGAACACCATGACGGAGAGCACGACAGAGGTTTGGGTGACCGCGTCCCCGATCAGGTAGTCGCCGAGCGCCACGAGTTCGAGTTCGTAGACGAGTCCGCAGGCCGCACAGACGAACGCGGCGAGCAGGACGGTGAGGCGGGCCAGTCGGGGGTGGGAGCGCAGCCGGGACCGACGGCGGGCGGGCAGGGGGGCGAGGCTCCGCCCGGGCCGGGGTGGGGCGCCGTCGTCGAGGTCCACTCGCGAGCGGGCGGGTGGACCGGCCGGATGGTTGATCACGAACAAACGCTAGGGGACGTTCGGGACGGATAGCTGCGCCCATTCGACGGACAGTGCGGGACGCCGGATTGACGAATCGTTCCTGCGTGCGATTCATAGGCCATGGAGGGATCCGTGACCCTGGTCGGGCGGCTGGCGGTCATGCCCCGGACACCACCAGCGAGGAGCGGGTGCAGACCAGCCGGCCCTCCTGCGGGTAGGCGTGCCAGGTCCGCCAGAGCAGCCGGTCGGCGCCGCCCTGGGTGACCAGCGCGGTGAAGGCGCTCGGGTCGCCCGGGAACACCCCGGCCAGGCCGCGCGGGTGGCCCTCGACCAGGGCCAGCAGTTCCTGGGCGCGGGCCGCGAAGTCGTGCGGGGGCAGCGCCTCGATCCGGGCCGCGAACTCGTACTCCCAGCCGCCGACCTGCTTGGCCACCCGGGCCGGCAGCGGGGTGCGGCGGCCGGGCAGGCAGGCGACGGTCTCCAGGCACTCGCCGGGGCCGGCGGCGATCACCACCTGGTGCGAAGCGCCCAGCAGTCGCAGCTGGAGGGTGCCGGCCGTGGCGGGGTGGCCGCCTCCGTCGAGTCTCAGGTCGCGGACCGCGAGAGCGGGCAGCGGGTCGCCGCCCAGGCACCAGGCCAGGTCACCGGCGCGGGTGTCCGTGTAGGAGGTCTGCAGTGTGGTGAGCATGCTCGGCTCCGCGTTTCAGCTCCGTGCGCGCCCGCCGAGCAGCACCGAGTAGGCCTAGGCGATGGCGAGGCTGTTCGTGGCTGTGCGGCCCTGGGCGCGGCCGACCGTGGAAGGAGGGATTCCGGCTGGAGATTCAGCAGCAGAGAAGCATGAATACGCCGGGTCCGCCGGTGATTTACCCAACTTTGTCAAGCATTCACCGTTTCGAGCACACCTGCTTCCCGGCTCTGATCGACCCGGTGTGCGACTCTGCACAGCGCGCGCCCCTATGACCGGGTCGTGCGCCGTGCACGCTGGTAGTGCGCCGGGCACGCGCCTCGTGCGCCACCGCCCTGCACGCACCGGGCGGGCAGGGCGGTCGGAGCGTTCCGCCGAGGTTGAGGGAATTGCCTCACAGGCATCATTCAATCGTCAACCAGACGTCAACCAACCATGACTGTCAGGCGAGTTGAGGAAGTCCAGCCCGCTCGCCGGGCCATCATTGCTCCCCTCACGGCCGGGGGTCGATTCACGGCCGGGGGTCGATCGGCGCGAGGACCCCGAGCCGGTCCTCGACCGCCTGCGCCGCCTCCAGGCAGAGGTCCTCCCGGAACGCCCGCCCGACGAGCTGCACCCCGGTCGGCAGTCCGTCGGCCAGGCCGGTGGGCACCGCCACCGCTGGCAGCCCCGCGAAGCTGGTCACCTTGCACAGCCGCATCGCCGTGCGGACCAGCTCCCACCCGGCCGCGTCCCGGGACTCGATGCCCGGCTCGACCGGCGGTTCGGTGAACACCGGTCCGAGCAGCAGCGGGTACTCGTCCAGGAATTCGGCCCAGGAGCGGCGGATGCCCAGCCAGCTCCCCATCAGCTCCATGAGCTCGGCGGCCGTCGCGGGCGGGGTGCGGGCCATCGTCAGCTCGATGTAGCGGTCGCCGCCCGGGCCGAGCAGGGGGCGTACGGCGGGCCACTTGGGTGCGAACTCGGTCATGGTGATCCGGTCGCACACCTCCAGGGCCTCGTCGAGCCGCGGGACGTCCGTCACCTCGCGCACGTCGTACCCGGCGTCCCGCAGCGCCGCCGCCGCGCGGTCGACCGCGGCCCGGACGGTCGGGTGGACGCCGTGGCCGCCCGGATCGGCCACCACCGCGACCTTCACCGGCCCGGGCAGCGGCTCGCCGTAGCGCGGCACGGGCAGGGCGCGAGGGTCGCGCGGGTCGGGGCCGGCCAGCACCTCGTAGGCCAGCCGCAGGTCGGCGACGCTCCGGGCGAGCGGGCCGTCGGAGACCAGCCACTGGGAGGCCGGCCCCGGGTCCTGCGGCCCGAACGCGCGGTGGTCGGCGGGGAAGCGGCCGCTGGACGGGTTCAGCCCGGCGACCCCGCAGAACGAGGCCGGGACGCGGACGGACGCGCCGGAGTCGTTGCCGAGCCCGAGCGCGGCCAGGCCGGTCGCGACGGCCGCGCCGTCGCCGCCGCTGCTCCCGCCCGGGGTGCGGCCGCGGTCCCACGGGTTGGCGGTGTCGCCGTAGAGCTCGCTGCGGGTGTGCATCCCGGCCAGGATCATGGTGGGCATGTTGCTGTGCCCGATCGGTACGGCCCCGGCCGCGCGCAGCCGGGCGACCGGGGGAGCGTCGGCCCGCGCCACCAGGTCGCGGAAGCGCGGCACCCCGAAGGTGGTGGCCACGCCCTCGATGGCGGTGGTCTCCTTCACGGTGAACGGCACGCCCGCCAGCGGGCCGGGGTCCTCGCCCGCGGCCAGGCGCCGGTCGAGCTCCTGGGCCTGTGCCCGGGCGCGCTCCGCCAGGACCTGGGTGACGGCGTTCACCTGCGGGTTCACCGCGCTGATCCGCTCCAGGTGGCTGTCGAGCAGTTCGACGGCCGAGACCTCCTTGCCGCGTACCGCCGCCGCCTGCGCGGTGGCCGTCAGTCGCCACAGGGCGTCCTGCATGACGTACTCCCCTCCTCGTTCCGATGCGCTCGTATCGGTACCGTAGCCTGGGAACCGATACGAGTGCATCGAATAAATCGGAGGGGCGCCCGTGCCCAGACAGGTGGACCACGACGGCCGACGCCGACGGATCGCCGAGGCCGTCTGCCGGCTCGCCGACGAACGCGGCCTGGAAGGGGTGACCCTGCGCGACGTGGCCGACCGCGCGCAGGTGTCGACCGGCGCCGTCCAGCGCTGCTTCCGCACCAAGGACGAGATGCTCCGCTTCGCCCTCGGCCACGTCGGCGAGCAGATCACCGCCCGGGTCCGGGCGTACCCCGCCGACGACCCGGCGCCCTCGCCCGCCGCCGCCCTGGCACACGCGGCCGCCGAGGTGGCGCTGCTCGGCGACGGACAGCGCTCCCAGGCGCGGGTCTGGCTGGCCTTCGTCGCACAGGCCGCCGTCGACGAGCGGCTGGCGGGCCCGCTGAACGCCGACTACGCCGCCCTGGAGGGCCTGTTCGCCCGGCTGATCGCCGAGGCCTCGCCGGCGGCCGGGCCGGACGCCGCCCGGGAGGCGAAGACGCTGCTGGCCCTTGCCGACGGGCTCACCACGCACGTCCTCGTCGGCCGCCTCACCGCACCCGAGGCCCGGGCGATCCTGAACGCCCACCTGTCCGGCCTCGGGCGGCGGCCGGGCGACGGCTCAGAGGCGCTGGAGCCGTGACACCGCTTCCTCCAGGACGGAGTCCTGCTTGCAGAAGGTGAAGCGGACCAGGCTGCGGCCGGCCTCGGTGTTGTCGTAGAAGACGGCGTTCGGGATGGCGACGACGCCGCAGCGCTCCGGCAGGGCGCGGCAGAACTCGATGCCGTCCTTCTCGCCGAGCGGGGTGATGTCGGTGGTGATGAAGTACGTGCCCTCGGGGGTGAACACCCGGAAGCCGGCCGCGGTGAGCCCGTCGACCAGCAGGTCGCGCTTGCGGAGCAGGTCGGCGCGGAAGCCGTCGAAGTAGCTGTCGGGCAGCCGCAGCGCCTCGGCGACGGCGTACTGGAAGGGGCCGGCGCTGACGTAGGTGAGGTACTGCTTGGCCGTGCGGACGGCCGTGACCAGGGCCGGGTTCGCGGTGACCCAGCCGACCTTCCAGCCGGTGAAGGAGAAGGTCTTGCCGGCGGAGGAGATGGAGACGGTGCGCTCGCGCATGCCGGGCAGGGCGGCGATCGGGTGGTGGGTGGCGCCGAAGACGAGGTGCTCGTAGACCTCGTCGGTGACGACCAGCAGGTCGTGTTCGACGGTGAGGGCGGCGATGCCGGCCAGCTCGTCGGCGGTGAGCACGGTGCCGGTCGGGTTGTGCGGGGTGTTGATCAGCAGCAGGCGGGTGCGCGGGGTGATCAGGGTGCGCAGTTCGTCCAGGTCGGGGCGGAAGTCCGGGGCGCGCAGGGTGAGCGGGCGGCGGGTGGCGCCGGCCATGGCGATGCAGGCGGCGTAGGAGTCGTAGAAGGGTTCGAGGGCGATCACCTCGTCACCGGGCTCCAGCAGGGCGAGCAGGGTGGCGGCGATGGCCTCGGTGGCACCGGCGGTGACCAGCACCTCGGTGTCCGGGTCGTAGGAGAGGCCGTGGAAGCGCTGCTGGTGCTCGGCGATCGCGGCCCGCAGCTCCGGGATGCCGGGGCCGGGCGGGTACTGGTTGCCGCGGCCGTTCAGCACGGCGTCGGCAGCGGCCCGGGCCACCGAAGCCGGGCCGTCGGTGTCGGGGAAGCCCTGGCCGAGGTTGATCGAGCCGGTGGCGGTGGCCAGGGCCGACATCTCGGCGAAGATGGTCGTCCCCATACCGGCCAGTCGGCGGTTCAGCAGCGGCCTGTTGCCCATCGGTGGCTCCTCACGCGTCGTCGTCGGCCCCATCCTGGGTCAGCCGGGGGCCGGGGACAAGGACGGCCCGACCACCTGGGGCCAAGTGGTCGGGCCGTGCGCTCGCGGGGCGGGCAGGGTCACGCCTCGTTGGTGCCCTCGGGGGTCTCGCCGTCCTCGCCCTCGATCTCGTTCTGCAGGCCGAGGCGCTCGACGATCCACTGCTCGAAGCCGACGGCGGCCTGGGTCCAGTTGGCGGTGGTGGTGACGAAGTAGTCCAGGTTGACGCCGGTGCCGACGATCATCTGGGCCTCGCCGATCAGGCGGACCACGCCGTCCTCGTGGGTGTGGGTGTAGACCTTGGGCCAGAGGGTCTCGCGGTTCCACTCGTCGATGAGGTCGAGGATCTCGCCCTTCTTCTCCAGCGGGTACGCGCGGTCGTAGAAGGCGCGCACCGCGAAGAGCTCCTTCTGCTCGCCGCGGAACATGTAGTAGACGCGGAAGCCCTCCCAGGGGGCGGTGAGGTCGCCCTCCTCGTCCACGACGTGCTTGAGCTGCATCTGGTCCAGCAGCTGGGTCACCAGGCCCTGGTCCGGGACGATGATCGGCGGCGGGCCGGCCGGCCGCCCCTGGTCGCCGGGCTGGCCGCCGCCCTGGGGCGCGCCGAACGACGGGATGGACGACGGGTCGATGCTCATGGGGTCCTCTTCCTCAGTGCACGTGGTGGCCGGCAATGAGAGGCCGCCCTTTCCACTTCCCATCCTGCCTCATCCGGGGCCTGCCTCACAGGGGCACCCGGCCACGCGTCGATCTTCGTCCGGGGCGCTCCCGACGCCCGCCGCAAGCGGTGATGGTGACGGAGCGTGTCCGGCTGGAGGGCCGCCGCGGCCGGGGCGCCGGCGGGGCGCGGCGGGTGCGACCGTGGCCGAGTGTGCCGTCAACTGTGCTGTGCGGCAAGGGTGTTGACTGGGGGGCGCCCCGGCTCTTGGGGCGGGGCCGGGGGGGGGGGGGGTGTGTGTGTACACGACGGCGCGGGCGGCG
>NZ_JBHWIJ010000008.1:56587-69518 GCF_042732255.1 Kitasatospora sp. NPDC059803
TGCCGCGCGCTGGCTCTTCTGCTTGGTGGGGGGGGGGGGGTGTAGTGACCGCCCCCCGCCGCCGCCGCCCCCCCCCCCCCCCGGTCTGGTGGTGCTACTTCTCCAGCAGTCCGCGGCTGCGGACGGTGAGGCGGTCGCCCTCCTCGTCCCGCTCGACCAGGACGGTGTCCCCGTCGTGCACCTGGCCGGACAGGATGGCCCGGGCCAACTGGTCGCCGATCGCGGACTGGACCAGCCGGCGCAGCGGGCGGGCGCCGTACGCCGGGTCGTAGCCGGTGAGGGCCAGCCAGTCGCGGGCGGCCTCGGAGACGTCCAGGGTGAGCCGCCGCTCGCGCAGCCGGTCGCCGAGGCGGGCCACCTGGAGGTCGACGATCCGGCTCAGCTCGGCGGTGCCCAGCGGGTCGAAGACCACGATGTCGTCCAGTCGGTTGAGGAACTCGGGCTTGAACGCGGCCCGGACGGAGTCCAGCACCAGGGCCTTCTTCCGGTCCTCCGGGATGGCCGGGTCGACCAGGTACTGAGAGCCCAGGTTGGAGGTGAGGATCAGGATCGCGTTGCGGAAGTCCACCGTGCGGCCCTGGCCGTCGGTGAGCCGGCCGTCGTCCAGCACCTGGAGCAGGACGTCGAAGACCTCCGGGTGGGCCTTCTCCACCTCGTCCAGCAGCACCACGCTGTACGGGCGGCGGCGGACCGCCTCGGTGAGCTGGCCGCCCTCCTCGTAGCCGATGTACCCGGGCGGGGCGCCGACCAGGCGGGAGACGGAGTGCTTCTCGCCGTACTCGCTCATGTCGATCCGGACCATGGCCCGCTCGTCGTCGAAGAGGAAGTCGGCCAGGGCCTTGGCGAGTTCGGTCTTGCCGACGCCGGTCGGGCCGAGGAAGAGGAACGAGCCGGTCGGGCGGTCCGGGTCGGCGATGCCGGAACGGGTGCGGCGCACCGCGTCCGAGACCGCTCGCACGGCCTCCGCCTGGCCGATCAGGCGCTGGCCCAACTCCTCCTCCATGCGCAGGAGTTTGGCGCTCTCGCCCTCCAGCAGTCGGCCGGCCGGGATGCCCGTCCAGGAGGCGACCACGTCGGCCACGTCGTCCGGGCCGACCTCCTCCTTCACCATCGAGGCGGAGGCGTCCTGGTCGGCCGCCCGCTCCTGGGCCTCGGTGAGTTCCGTCTCGGCGGCCGGGATCTCCGCGTACATCAGCTTCGACGCCCGCTCGAAGTCCCCGTCGCGCTGGGCCCGTTCGAGCGCGCCGTTCAGGTCGTCCAGCCGCTCCTTGAGCTCGCCGACCCGGTTGAGGCTCTTCTTCTCCTGCTCCCAGCGCGCGGTCAGGGCGCTCAACTGCTCGTTCTTGTCGGCGAGATCGCGCCGCAGTCGGGCCAGCCGGTCGATCGAGGCGGCGTCCGACTCCTTCTCCAGGGCCAGCTCCTCCATCCTCAACCGGTCGACGGAGCGCTGGAGTTCGTCGATCTCGACCGGGGAGGAGTCGATCTCCATCCGCAGCCGGGAGGCCGCCTCGTCGACCAGGTCGATCGCCTTGTCGGGCAGGAAGCGGGAGGTGATGTAGCGGTTGGACAGGGTGGCCGCGGCGACCAGCGCGGCGTCCGCGATCTGCACCTTGTGGTGCGCCTCGTAGCGGCCCTTGAGGCCGCGCAGGATGGCGATCGAGTCCTCCACACTGGGCTCGCCGACCAGTACCTGCTGGAAGCGGCGCTCCAGGGCCGGGTCCTTCTCGATCCGCTCGCGGTACTCGTCCAGCGTGGTGGCGCCGACCATCCGCAGCTCGCCGCGGGCCAGCATCGGCTTGAGCATGTTGCCGGCGTCCATCGCGGAGTCGCCGCCGGCGCCCGCGCCGACCATGGTGTGCAGCTCGTCGATGAAGGTGACGACCTGGCCGTCGCTCTGCTTGATGTCGTTCAGGACGGCCTTCAGCCGCTCCTCGAACTCGCCGCGGTACTTGGCGCCCGCGACCATCGCGCTGAGGTCCAGCGAGACCAGCCGCTTGCCGCGCAGCGACTCCGGCACGTCGCCGGCGACGATGCGCTGGGCCAGGCCCTCGACCACCGCGGTCTTGCCGACGCCCGGCTCGCCGATCAGCACCGGGTTGTTCTTGGTCCGGCGGGAGAGCACCTGGACGACCCGGCGGATCTCCTGGTCCCGGCCGATCACCGGGTCGAGCTTGCCGTCCCGGGCGGCCTGGGTCAGGTCGGTGCCGTACTTCTCCAGTGCCTTGTAGGTGCCCTCAGGGTCCGGAGAGGTGACCCGGCCGCTGCCGCGCACGTCCTTGAACGCGGCGAGCAGGTCCTTCGCCGTCGCGCCCTGCTGCGCCAGCAGTTCGGCGACCGGCCCGCCCTCGGCGGCCAGGCCGACCATCAGGTGCTCGGTGGAGACGTACTGGTCGTCCAGGTCGTCGGCGCGCTTGCCGGCCTCGGTGAGCACCGCGAGGGTGTCCCGGGCGAGCTGCGGCGCGGCGACCGTCGAGCCCATCGCGCTGGGCAGGGCGGTCAGCTGGCGGCGGGCCTCGGCGTCGATCCGGGTGACGTTCGCCCCGACCGCCTCCAGCAGCGGCCGGGCGATGCCCTCGGGCTGCTCCAGCAGGGCGATCAGGATGTGCACCGGCTTGACGTCCGGGTTCCCGGCCGCGCCCGCCTGCCGGATCGCGGCGGACAGGGCGTCCTGCGTCTTGGTGGTGAACTTGCTGGCGTCCACTGCTGGGGGGTCCTCCCTCGTCGTCCTTCAATGCTGCTACGTACAGCATGCACTAAGTTGAGTCTATTCCGCTCAAGTTTTTACGCCCGTTCCGCGCGTTCCGTGCGTTCCACCCGCTGCGCGCGGGGCACCTGGCGGGTCAGCCCCAGCAGCTCCCGGGCCGGCCCGCTCGGCCGCTGCCCGGCCGGCCACACCGCGCGCAGCGGCCGCCGCAGGTCCAGCCCCTCGGCCAGCGGGACGGCCACCAGCCGCCGGACGGCCAACTCCTCCATCACCGCCAGCTCGCTCAGGCAGACCGGCCCGGCCCCGGTCATCGCCGCCGCCTTCAGCGCGGTGGACGAGGCCAGCTCCAGCCGGGGCCGCACCGCGCCCCCGTACGGCGCCAGCGCCATCTCCAGCACCTCCCGGGTGCCCGAGCCCGACTCGCGCAGCACCAGCGGGGTGGCGGCCAGCTCCGGCCCGGTCAGCGGCGTCCGGCGGCGCGCCCACGGGTGGCCGGGCGCCACCACGACCACCAGCCGGTCGGCCGCCACCACCGCGCCGGCCAGCCCGGGCGGGGTGGACGGGCCCTCGACGAAGCCGAGGTCGGCGTCCCCGGCCAGCACGTGCCCGGCGACCTCCGCCGAGTTCGCCGTCCGCAGCGTCACCGCCGTGCCCGGACTGGCCTCGGCCAGGGCCAGCAGCCAGCCCGGCATCAGGTACTCGGCGACGGTCAGGCTGGCGACCACCCGCAGCTTGGCGTCCCGCCGCTCGCGCAGCGCGTCGATCCCGGCGTCCAGCGCCTGCGCCGCCTCCACCACGTGCCCGGCCCACTCGACCACCAGCCGCCCCGCCACGGTCGGCCGACTGCCCCGGGGGGAGCGCTCCAGCAGCGGGACGCCGATCTGCCGCTCCATGCCCTTGATCCGGGCGCTGGCGGTCGGCTGGCTCACGCCCAGTTCGGCCGCGGCCCGCCCGACGCTGCCCAGCCGGGCCACCGCGAGCAGCAGTTCCAGGGCGCCGAGCTCGGGGACGCGGGGGGAGAGGGCCATAGGTCCAGGCTATGTCCTCATAGAGCCCGCGGCGCTACCGGAGCCCGGCCCGGGGCGGCACGGTGGAACCATGTCCACCTTGGCCGATGCCCGCCCGCTCACCCGCCCCTCCCGTTCCTCGCTGCGTGCCCGCCTCGACCTCGCCCAGCTCGGCCCCAACTGGTACGCCGCCGTCATGGGCACCGCGATCCTGGGCAACGGCGCGGCCGTCCTGCCGCTGCGGCTGCCCGGGCTGATCGGCTTCGGCGAGGTGATGTGGGCGCTCGGACTCGCGGCCCTGCTGGTGCTGGGCGCGGCCCGGCTGGTCCACCTCACCCGGCACCGCGAGGCCGCCCGCACCCAGCTGCTGGACAACCCGGCCACCGCCGTCTTCTACGGCTGCCCGCCGATGGCCCTGCTCTCGGTCGGCCTCGGCACCCTGCTGCTCGGCTCCCGGGTGATCGGCACCGGCCCCGCGGTCGCCGTCGACGCCGTGCTGTGGGGCGTCGGCACCCTGTACGCGCTGGCCGTCGCCGGCGGCATCCCGTACCTGATGATCACCCGGCACCCGGTCTCCGCCCTGGAGGCCAACCCGACCTGGCTGCTGCCGGTGGTCGCCCCGCTGGTCGCCTCCGCCACCGGCCCGGCCCTCATCCCGCACCTGCCGGCCGGGCTGGCGCAGCAGACCATGCTGTACGCCTGCTGGGCCCTCTTCGGGATCGGCCTGCTGGCCACCCTGGTGCTGCTGCCCGTGGTCTTCACCGGGCTGTTCCACAGCAAGCTGCCCACCCTGGTGCTCACCCCCTCGCTGTTCCTGGTGCTCGGCCCGCTCGGCCAGTCCGTCACCGCCGTCCACCAACTCGCCGACGCCGCCCGCCCGGTGCTGCCCGCGCTGGCCCCCGCCATGCTCCCCTTCGCCGAGCTGTACGGCGTCGCGGTGCTCGGCGTCGCGATGCTCTGGCTGGCCGTCGCGCTCACCGCCAACCTGCGCGCCCGCCGGGCCGGCATGCCGTTCGCGATGACCTGGTGGGCGTACACCTTCCCGATCGGCACCTGCGTCACCGGCGCCTCCGCGCTCGCCCGGCACACCGGGTTCGGCGGCTTCACCGCGATCGCCACCGGGCTCTACCTGCTGCTGGCCACCGCCTGGGTGCTCGCCGCCGGCGGGACCGCCGCCGGGCTCGCCCGCGGACGGCTGCTGGCGCGTGCCTGACGATTCCCGCCGCACGCCGCCGTTGCAGGAACCCGCACCCGCTGCCCGACCGCGCGCGGCCGACCGACCGTACGGGCGGGTGCCCCCCGCGAGCCCCGCTGGCCTCGGCCTTTACCGGAACCCGTCCCGCCGCTCGACCCCGCCCGCCCCACCCGCCGTGCAGATAGCTGCAATTGCGCGAACCTGCACTCGGGCGACACTTGTTCACCGGCCGTCACACTGTGAGGGTGGAGTCACGCCAGGCCGACTGGGCACCGCAGCCCGATGGTGGCGACTTGCTCTTCGAAACTGACCACGGGTGCAACGTCCCGCACGCGTGAAACGGGGGGGGGGAAGAGCGCCGGTCGGGGCGCCATGTGTGGTGATGGCCCCCGGAACCGGAGCCGTCGAGGCGTTGCTGCTCCGCCTCGACGGAAGCGCCTGGGCATGGGCGTAGCGACGGTGGCCCCCGGGCCCCCCGGAGTGCGACGGCACCCGGACCCCGGAGGCCGCCGTCAGCCCGGTACCGTGACCGCCGAGCCCCGCGCCGGACGGCGCGACGGCGGCAACGAGGGAGAAGCGTCCGGCAGGGAGTGTGCGACGTGACGGTGGAACCGGCGGTCGCGCCGCAGCACGGACAGCCCCCGGGCGAGGAGCCCGACGAGGCCGCCCGGCAGTTCTACCTGGCGATCCTCGCCCGGGGCGGACGCATCCCGTTCGCCGACACCCCGGACGCCGACCAGGCCGCGCTCCAGCAGCTCGTCGACCTCGGCCTGCTCATCGCCAACCCGATGGACCACTGCTACACCGCCATCAGCCCACGCTCCGTCACCGACCGCCTGGGCGCCGAACTCCGCAGCGAGGCGACCCGGCTGCTGGTCCGTGCGGAGAACCTCCCCGGCGCCCTCGACCGCCTCACCCGCGCCTACGACGCGATGCCCCGGCCCTCCGGCCGGGCCGGCGGCGCCGTCCACGTCGAGGGCCACGTCCACATCCGCCAGCGGATCTCCCAGCTCGCCTCCGACTGCCGCTCCGAAGTCCTCGCCGCCCAACCCGGCCACCGCCCCGCCGGCACCCTGCAAGTCGCCCTCCTCCAGGACGTCCACCTGCTCCAGCGCGGCTGCTCCCTGCGCACCATCTACCAGCCCGTCGCCCTCGCCGACCCGCCCGCCCTCGCCTACGTCGAGGAGGTCACCCGGCACGGCTCCCTCATCCGCGTGCTCGACGAGCCGTTCCAGCGGCTGCTCGTCTTCGACCGCGCCGTCGCCGTGATCTCCGCCAACGACGACAACAGCACCGCCGCCTTCATCACCGACCCGGCCGCCATCACCTTCCTGGTCGGCGCCTTCGAACGCGACTGGGCCCGCGCCGAAACCGCCGACACCGCCGCCACCCTCGGCCCCACCCGCACCGTCCCCGACCGGATCGGCCGCCTCCTCGCCCGCGGCCTCACCCAGCGCGCCGTCGCCACCCGCCTCGGCCTCAGCGAACGCACCGTCGCCGCCCACATCTCCCGCCTCCGCGACCGCCACGGAGCCCAGACCCTCTTCCAACTCGGCTGGCTGATGAGAGGCGCCCGCGATGACCGATGAACCCGGCCCCGCCGAGCGCGCCCCCGCCGACCGGCCTGCCCTCCGCCCACACCCTCTTCCACCTCGGCCGGCAGCTCCGGGGGGAGCCCCATGACCGACCCGTCGACCTGCCCCCTGCCCGACTCTCCGCTGCCCGACGACGCCGCCCGGGCGCTGTACCTCGCCGTCGTCGGCAACGGCGGCATCCTCCGGGCGGCCGACCTGCCTCCGGGTGACGAACCGGTCCTGGAGCGGTTGCTCGACCTCGGACTGGTCGTCCCGAGGGTCGAGGACGCGGCCTACGCCGCGGTGAACCCGCGTGTCGTCATCGGCCGAATCGGGTCCGAACTGCGGTCCACGGGTGGCGAATTGCTGGCCAGGGCGGACGAAACACCCGAGCAGTTCGCCGAGTTGGCGCAGGCCTTCGACGTCACGCCGCGCCACCCCGAGTGCTCCGTCGAGGTCACGTACGTGCACGGCTTCGAACAGATCCGCCTGCGCCTGGCCCAACTCGACGCCGAGTGCTCGCAGGAGATGCTGGCCGCCCAGCCCGGCGGGGCCCGGCCCGTCGAGGGGCTCCCGGACGCCCTCGACCGGATGCGGCGACTCGCCGAGCGCGGCGGCACCGTCCGGGGCATCTACGAGCCGGCGGCGGCCGCCGACCCGGCGACCGCAGCCTTCGCCGCCGCGGCCGCCGAGGTCGGCTGCCGGTACCGGGTGCTGGGCGAGCCGTTCCGGCGGGTCCTGATCTACGACCGGAAGGTGGCCGTCATCCCCGCCGCGTCCGACAACAGCCGCGCGGCCTTCGTCGAGGACCCGGTGGTGGTCGACTTCATGGCCGACGCCTTCGAACGCGACTGGCAGCGCGCCGCCCGGGTCCGCTGGGCCCGTGGCCCGGAAGCCCCCGAGCCGGCCGACTCCCTGCCCGACCAGGTCGGCCGTTTCCTCGCCCAGGGCCTCACCCAGCGTGCCATCGCCACCCGCCTCGGCCTGAGCGAACGGACGGTGGCCGGTCACATCGCCCGGCTGCGCGAACTGTACGACGCCGAGACGCTCTTCCAGCTCGGCTGGCAGCTCCGGTCGGCGGCCGACGCCGCCCGTAGGCGGGTGCCGTGATGCACGGGCGCGGCACCGGGCGGCCCGACCAGGCCGCACACGACCTGTACCTGCGCATCCTCCGGCACGGCGGCTGGATCGACCGGGCCGAGGTGGCCGACGCCGACCGGCCGGCCCTGGAACACCTGCTCGCGCTCGGGCTGCTGCTCGCCCGGCCCGAATCCGACGTCTGCACCGCCGTCAACCCGCGTACGGTCGGCGACCGGATCAGTGCCGAGCTCCGGGCCGAAGGCACCCGGCTACTGGTCCAGGCCGCGCAACTCCCGCAGGCCCTCGACGACCTGACCAAGGCCTACGACACGGCCCCGCGCCCGACCGACCGCGCCGGTACGGTGCATCACGTCCAGGGCCTCGGCGCGGTCATCCGGCGATTCGCCGAGGTGGAGGCGGACTGCCGCCAGGAGATCCTCGTCGCCCAGCCCGGCCGGCCCCGCCACGCCCACCAGTTGGAGGACGCCCTGGAACGGATCGGCCGGTTCTGCGGCCGGGGCGGCCGGATCCGGGTGATCTACGCACCCGGCGCCGTCCGGGACCAGGCGACCGCCGACCACACCGCCCGCGGCACCGAACTGGGCGCCCGCTTCCGGGTCCTGGCCGAGCCGTTCCGCCACCTGCACATCTTCGACCGCCGGATCGCCGTGCTCCAGTCCGCCGACGACCTCCGGAGCGCGACCTTCATCGAGGATCCGGCGACCGTCGACCATTTCCTGGCCGTGTTCGAACGGGACTGGGCCCGCTCCGGCCGCCTCCTCTGGAACCCCGACCAGGCGTCCGCTCCCGAGTCGACGGCCCACGAGCAGGTCGGCCGGCTCCTCGCCCAGGGCCTCACCCAGCGCGCCATCGCCGGCCGCCTCGGTCTCAGCGAGCGGACGGTGGCCGGCCACATCGCCCGGCTGCGCGAACTGCACGACGCGGAGACGCTGTTCCAGCTGGGCTGGCAGCTGCGGGGAGCCCGGACGGGGGAGCCCGATGGGTGAGCGCTGGTCAGCCGGTGGCGGCGCTGGTCGGCCAGTAGCCGGCCCGGCCGACGACGGGGGGCTGCTGCCGGGGGACGTTGAACTGCTCACCGGGGGCGGTCCAGAAGCCCTCGCGCAGGGACAGCGCCATGCCGGCCCAGTCGAGCGCGGTCTCCACGGTGTGGTTGAGGGCCTCCTGCGACCAGGTGTCGTCGAAGACCAGCGGCAGAACGGGGGCGACCTGCTCGATGGTGGCGATCAGCGGGTTGTGCGTGATGGCCTCGTCGACGAGGAGGACGATCGGCTTCCGCAGCGCCGACGCCCACCCCAGCTCCAGGCTCACCCCGGCCGACAGCGGCGCCCCGACGTAGGCGAACACGAGGTCCGCGGACTGCAGGGCCCGGAAGTCGGACGGCACCCGGGGCTCCGGCGCCTGCCCGGCGACGGTCCAGGCATCACTGTGGTGCGCGCTGTACACGGCGGCACCGCTGCGGAGCAGGGTGGTGCGGAGCGTCGTCAGCCGCGTCCGGCTGGCGAGCGTCACCACACTGTCCGCGGGCCCGGTCAGCCGCATCAGCGGCGCGGCCAGGAACACACGCGCACGCCGGCCCTCGGGGGTCTGTCCGGCGTGCTCTCGCAGGTAGGGCTCACTCATTGTCGACTCCGGGGATAGGTGCCAACCAGGCCGATCGCCCCGTTGGGTGGTGACTATCGGAATGCTGCTGTGCATTCGTTGTGGTCGAAACGAACTAGTCATGGACATGTTGTTTGTGGTGTCCCCGTCTTCCCCCTCCCGCGAGAGGGGTTGGGGAGTGCACTGATCGTCTCTGTCGACCGTCGCCACCGTCCACAGAGCCGTGGTGTCATCTCGATGCCTGGCAGAGAGATGACGCACTGGGGTAGCAGGCCCCCTGGCTTCCGGCATGGGCTTGCGGCATTATGTGGCAGGTTGTTCGAAACAATGGCTGGGTACCCGCGCCAAGTCTTAAACAAAGAGAGGGGGCACCATGTCTCGGATACGCCGGGTGGTGCGATTTGTCCTGGTTCCAGTCGTTGTGGGTCTGGCGCTTTTCATCGGGAGCGGTTCGAGCCCGGCTGACGACACGATCTGGAACATCGGGGTTTCCCACGATGCGGCAGCGCCTCAGACCATGGCGCTGGCCAATGACACGATCTGGAACTGAGACCGCCGCGACGCTTGGTCAGTGATAGCTGTCGGAGTCGGTCGGAATGCTGTTCCGGGCCAATGCGTACCCGAGTTGGAACAGCGACTCGACATTGTGCTCGTCGCGCATCTCGGCCAGGTGCCGCGCGAGCGTCCGTTCGCTGATGCCGAGTCTGCGGGCGATCACCCGGTGGTTCACGCCTTCGAGCATGAGGTCGATGATCGTCTGCCGCATCCCGGAGACCACCTGCTGCGGAACGGCGCGCGCGCCGTCGAAGTCCAGCGCCCGGCTCCAGTTCCGCTCGAAGATCTCGCTGATCAGGTAGCTGATGACGGCCCGGTCGTGCACGAAGGCGGCCAGATTGAGGTCCTCGGCGATGGGGATGACCGCGATTCGGCGATCGATGACGATCAATCGCGTGTAGGGCTCCTCCAGCGTCCGGAACCGTCCGCCGGCCTTGGTTATCGTGGCCACGTACTCCCTGGTGGGAGCGTGGTACCGGGTGCTCGGGTGGTAGATCGTCCTGAGCGTGATGCCCAGGCGGAGGGCTTCGAGGTCGCGGGCGAGGATGCCGGTGAGCGCCTCGGACGGGCGCGGCCCGCCGGGTTGGGCGGCGAGGATCTCCTCCGAGGCGCTGGCGACGATCTGCTGCACCCGCTGGTTGATCAGCACCTTTCCCCGCACGTACTCGATCGCGCCGCCGGCCTGCTCCGGTGAGTGGTAGGCGGCCGTCAGGTCGTGGAGATCGGTGGCGAGGGCCGACGCGCGGGTGAGCAGGTCGAGTGCCTGGCGCTGCCAGGTCACGGAGAGGCTCTCGGACAGCTGCTGAGGGTCGACCGCGACGAGGACACCGGGTTCGTCGGTGTCGGCGACCAGAAGGCCTATCGCCACCAACTCCTCCTGGGCCCCGCCCGCCTTGGCGAGGTCGGAGTCCTTCGGAAACCGCCCGTTCTCGCGGATGACCGCCAGATACAGCTCCCGCGCTTCTTTCGAGAGGACGGAGGGCCCAATCGCGGCGGTACCGGGCTGTTCTCGTCCACTCATCTGCGGGCTCCTTGCCGTGGCCGTGTCTGCACTACCTGCCGGGCACCAATACCGGAATCGCAGTGCAGCATGCCAGATCGGGTGGCATCGGTGAGGGCGGCCAGATTTGTTCGACAGCACTCTCTCACCACGATCAAGCCGCCGGCACCCCCCGGGCGGAGGGGAGCCGGCGGCCGGAGGTGTTCAGCCAAGTCTCAGCGCTTGGGGCGCCAGACGACCAGGGCGCTGGACTGGGTGGGCGGCTGGTAGGGGACGAGGTCGCGGCGGTAGGAGGCGTGGACGGCGGCCTCGCGCTGCTGGAGGGCGCTGGTGGCGCCGTCGAGGGAGTCGACCAGTTCGCCGATGCGGGACTGGAGCGCGGTGACCTGGTTCTCCAGCTCGATGATCCGCTTGATGCCGGCCAGGTTGATGCCCTCGTCCTGGGAGAGCCGCTGGACCTCGCGCAACTGCTGGATGTCGCGCGCGGAGTAGCGGCGGCCCCGGCCGGCGGTGCGGTCGGGGCTGACCAGACCGAGGCGGTCGTACTGGCGGAGGGTCTGCGGGTGCAGGCCGGAGAGCTCGGCGGCGACGGAGATGACGTACACCGGGGTGTCCTCGGTGAGGACGTACTGCGGCGGGGCGGTGGGCCGCCGGGTGCGGCGGCCGTCGCCCGGCAGGCCGTCGCCGACGCCGACGCCGGGCAGGCCTTCACCGATGCCGGGGCCGATGGGACTGTTGGGGATCATCTGGTCGTCACGCTCCCTTCGCCGCCCGGAACAGGGCGGCTCGCGGGTCGTCGGAGGCGGTGGCCTCGCGGTACTGCTCCAGGGCGTTCAGCGCGTCCCCGGTGATGTGCCGCGGCACCACGACCTCGACGGTGACGAGGAGGTCGCCGCGGGTGCCGTCCTTGCGGGTGGCGCCCTTGCCGCGGGCGCGCATGGTGAGGCCGTTGGCGCTGCCGGGGGGCAGCTTCAGCTTCACGGCCGGCCCGTTCAGCGTGGGCACCTCGATGGTGGCGCCGAGGGTGGCTTCGGGGAAGGTGACGGGGACGGTGACGGTGAGGTTGTCCCCCTTGCGCCCGAAGACGGGGTGCGGGTCGACGTGCACGGTGACGTAGAGGTCGCCGGGCTGTCCGCCGCGTTCGCCCTGGGCGCCCTTGCCCTTGAGCCGGATGCGCTGGGCGTCCTGGACGCCGGCCGGGATGCGGACCTGCATGGTGTGGGCGGAGCTGGCCCGGCCGCTGCCGTGGCAGTCGACGCACGGGTCGTCGACGATCATGCCGCGCCCGCGGCAGTCCTTGCACGGCTCGGAGAGCGCGAACGCGCCCTGGCCGCGGCTGACGGTGCCGGCGCCGACGCAGGTCGGGCAGACCCGCGGGGTGGTGCCGGACTTGGCGCCGGTGCCGTTGCAGGTGCGGCAGGGGGCCTGGCTGGTCATCCGCAGCGGGACGGTCGCACCGTCGACGGCCTCGTCGAAGGCGAGGGTCACCTCGGTCTCGACGTCGGCGCCGCGCCGGGGCTGGGCCTGCCGGCCGCCGCTGCGGTTGAAGAGTCCGCCGAAGACGTCGCCGAGCCCGCCGCTGCCGGTGTTCTGGCTGCCGCTGAAGAGGTCGCCGAAGTCGAAGCTGTAGCTGCCGTTGCCCTGGCCGGGGCCGCCGGCCCGGAAGCCGCCGTTGGCGAAGAGGCTGCGGGCCTCGTCGTACTCCTTGCGGCGCTTCTCGTCGGACAGGACGTCGTAGGCCTCGGAGATGTCCTTGAAGCGGTCCTCGGCCTTGGCGTCGCCCTTGTTGGCGTCCGGGTGGAACTCGCGCGCGAGCTTGCGGTAGGTCTTCTTGATCTCGGCGGCGGTGGCGTCCTTGGGCACGCCGAGGACCTTGTAGTAGTCCTTCTCCACGTAGTCCTTGCCACTCATGCGTCCACCTCGCTCCGCTCGGCAGCCGCTCCGCGCAACACGCGCCTTTCAACGATTCGCTCGCTGCGCTTGCTCATAGCTGCCGCCACCTCCCGATGTCCATCCTCGCTGCGCTGTCAACAGCCGCTCCACCGGGCGCTGTTGACAGCGCGCGGGGGGGGTGGGCGGGCCGGCCGGCCCGCGGCGCCCGCGGGCGGGACGCCAACCGCCTCCGCGACCCGGACAGCGCGCTCACCCACGGCGCCGACTTCGCGGTCAACGTCAACCTGACGAACGTGTGCAACC
>NZ_JBHWIJ010000009.1:0-5715 GCF_042732255.1 Kitasatospora sp. NPDC059803
GGCTCCGGCCGATGACCGGAGCCCACTCATCTGGCGTCGGTGAGTTGCCGGTGCCTTCGCCTGACGGGGCGAAGGGCGTCTTCGGGGTCGGTGAGCGCCGCCTCTGTGACCGGTGATCAGCCTCCCCGTGATGCCCGACTATTCGCCCGTCCCGGCCTCGGGATCGGAGGCGGTCACGAACGAAAGCAGCTGACGCCCGAGACCTCTCCTCTCTCCCCCGGCCGGGGCGGCTGTGGGAGGGTTCCCTGGCCCGCCGTCGGCTCTGGTGCCGGCGGCAGGGGCCTGAGGTCTCGGGCAGCCGGCAACTCGGACGGGCGGTGTCCTTATGCGGGTTCACCAAGCTGTCCGTTGTCCGCATCGCGAACCTGGCAACCGCCCTACTACGGCAGACGATGGTCGTCGAAGGGGTTGTCGGGCTCGTGGGGTTCGTACCGCTCGAAGTCGGGGCGGTCGATGAGCTCAGCGACTGAGAAGGGGTGCCGGTGGTCGGTGAGGAGCCGGTGGACGAACTCGGCGGTGGAACCCTCGAACCGCGCCCAGCTGTCGCCGTCCTCGTTGCGGGCGATGACCGGCCACCGGTTCGGGTCTGCGTCCTCCGTCAGCCAGTAGAACTGGTCGGCCTGGACGGAGCCAGCCCACTGCAGGAGCCCGCCCGGGGCCGGGTGGAGCTGGTGAGGCCGGTAGAGGTCGGCGATGCCGGGGTCGGCGGCGGCGAGTTCGGCAAGGTGGAGGGTGTGCTCGACGAGGCACAGGAACTGCGGGAACGGGTCGTCGTGGCCGGGCGGGGGGCCGGGCAGGGAGATGTCGAGGAAGCCTGCGAACGTGCCAGGGCCGAAGTGCTCCGCCAGGTGCCGGTAGTCGGGGGGGCAGGGCGGTACCGAGCCTGGCCTCGGCCGACGACCAGTCGACGGGCCACTGCCGCGACTTCGGCCGGCCCGTCGCGGCGGCGAGCCGCCGAACCCAGCGGTCACCCGGCACGTCGACCTCTTCCTCCCCGTCCTCGGCGAGCAGGCAGGCCGTCGCCGGGTCGGCCCGGCGGGCCGTCACCGCGACCAGGTGCGGCGCGCCGCCGTCGTTGTCCCGGACGATCCCGCAGCCGATCCAGCGCTCGCCCACCGCCCACCCGCACAGCTCGACCAGACGCCCGGCGAACGGGGCTACCAGCGGCAGCCCGCTGTCGCCGTCGAGCGTCGGGTCGACGAAACCGCCGGTCGCGAGGTTGCGCGACGACCCCCAGCGCGGGCGCAGCGCCTCAACGAGGCGGCGGTGGGCGGTGGTGAGGTCGCCGTCGGCGGGCAGGCGGGCGATGTCCGGGGCCGGGCGGGTCAGCAGGGCGTCGATGCGGTGCAGGTGGTCGGTGGTGTCATTCATGGTGTCAGTCAACCGTGGGCCGCTGACAGGGGTTTCGGTAGTTCTCGCCGCTGGCGATCACAGGTCGACGGTCAGCCGGCGGATCGCCTCGGTGTAGATGCGGACCAGCTTGCTCAGGTCGCTGTTCTCTCGTCGTCGCCCGGGCGCGGTCCTTCGCGGGCGTGGACGAGCGGTGTCATGCGGCTGGCGGAGGTCGAGAGCCTCGAATGGCCTACCTGGTCGACCAACTCCTGAAGCCCGCGAACTATTCAGTATTCTACCATAATTCGATGGAAAGTCATATTCATTGGGGATGTGGAAAATTGGCAACTCGTTCGCTATGTTGGCGCCCATGACTGCTAGCGCTGAATTAATTGTCGAATCCGGCGAATTGCGCCTGTGGACCGAACGGGTCGGCAACTCGAACGACCCGGCGGTCCTCCTGGTGATGGGGACCGCCGCACCCGGCATCGGATGGCCGGACGAGCTGGTGGATGTGCTGGCCGCCAGCGGTCGCCAGGTCATCCGCTACGACCACCGGGACACCGGCCGCTCCACCTGCCTGGACTTCGCCACCCACCCCTACACGCTGGCGGACATGGCAGCCGATGCGACGGCCGTGCTCGACGGCCACGGAGTCGCCGCCGCGCACATCGTCGGGGCCTCCCTGGGCGGTGCGATCGGCCAATGGCTGGCCGTTCACCGCCCTGAACGCGTACTGACTCTGACCGCGATGATGACCGGCCCGATGGGCCACAGCGCGGGCCCGGCCTGGGCGCGCGCCATGGCCGGTCGGGCACCCGACCCCAGCGACCTGCCGCCACCCGCAGCACGCTTCCTGGCGCACCTCGCACAACGCGCCGCTCTCCCGCAGGGGACTCGCGACGAGTACGTCACAGCGAACCTGGAGACGTGGCGCGTGCTCAACGGCGACATCCTTCCCTTCGACAAGCCTGCCGCTCGCCGCTTCGTGGAAGCCTCCTTCGACCGGACCGGTAACCACAGTGCGGCCCTCAACCACGATCTGGCTGGACGCCACATGACCGAAGACCGCCTTGCTCCGCTGTCCTCGATCAGGGCCCCGACACTGGTCATGCACGGCACGGAAGATCCCCTGCGCCCGCTACCGCATGGCCGTGCCCTCGCCGATGAAATCCCTCACTCCCGATTCCAGCCGATTCCCGGTATGGGGCACACACTGTTCTCCCCCGGACTTCCCCAGCAGATCGGCGAAATCATTCGCGAGCACACCGTGTAGGGAGCGGAACGTCGGGTAGGCAGCGGTCAGTCGGCGACGGCTCGCCAGGCGGGGCCGTCACCGTCGAGGTGAACCCGGCCGAACACCACGTCCGCGAAATGGACGCCGAAGCCGATCGTGCCCGGTCGGGCCAACTCGGCGACCAGGCGCCGGCGTTCCTGTGCGGCCCGGTCGGGGTCGAGGTCGGCGGCGGCCGACCATTCGGGGTGGTCCACCTGGACCGGTGAGTGCATGGCGTCGCCGAAGGCGATCAGCCGCTCGCCGCCCCCGGCGATGACGTAGGACGCGTGCCCGGCGGTGTGGCCGGGGGTGAGCAGCACGTGCACGCCGGGGAAGATCTCGTCGCCGTCGAGGACGGTGCGCACCTGTGGTGCCATGATCCGGAGGATCTCGTCGGTGATGCCGCGCGCCGCCAGGAGGTGGCGGTGTGCCCATTCGGGTGCGGCGACCAGGAGGTCGCGGCCGGCGAACGCGGGCAGGTCGCGGTCCGGGGCGGGGTTCCAGGCCCAGCCGATGTGGTCGAGGTGCAGGTGGGTGATGGCGACGGCCTCGATCGTGGCCGGCGGACGGCCCAGTGCGGCCAGGTTGTCGAGCAGCGCACCGCCGTGAATGGCCCCGCGCGGATTGCCCGGCTGAGCCGGGATCGACTGCGGGCCGAAGCCCGTGTCGATCAGCAGCGCACGGTCGCCGTGCTCCACCAGCAGCGCGCCGATGCCCGCCGCCAGGTTGCCGGAGTCGTCGAGGTACTGGGGGTGGGCGGCCCAGTCCTCCTCCGTGCTGCGGGGGAACCAGCCGCGCGCGCTGAGTTCCACCGCCCCGTCCGGCACGTAGGTCACCTTCGTGTCGCCGAGTCGGAGTGATCGTGTCATCGCCGGTCGCCGCAGTCGCTCGGCCAGCGGCGTCCGGTCCGTGGCCTGTTCCTTCGGGGTGTTCGTCATGGTCGCTCTCCTGGGGCGTGGCGGTGAAGGCGCGTTCGGTCGGTTTCGGTCCGACGTGGCGCCGGCCCGGTGGCGGGCGTGCCGAGCAGGGCACGGCCCGCGGATCGAGTGGGGAACCGTGGTCGGCGGTACCGGCCGCATCGGCGGCAGTGACCGCGGGTGTCCAGTTCACTCCGGTTGGAGCTCGCGATCCAGCAGCACTTCGAGTTCGCGACGATCACGAATCGCGATCGTCGCGCGCCGCCTCCCGACAGGCCTCCAGCAGGAAGCGCACGCGCTCGGGGGCGGCGGCACCGTGCACCGCCAACACGGTGGGCAGGGAGAGTGCCGCCTCGGCGCTCCGCGCTCCGGCCGGGGAACGCACCGGCAGGAAGGCCACCTGGTCGCCGCGCAGCTGGTGGGCGTGCGCCGCGTACACCACCGTCCAACCGGCAGCACCCGCGCCCAGCGCCGCAAGGGTGTCCTGGAGTGAACTGTGCGGTGGTCCGGGCACGGGCTCGAACCCGGCGTCCCGGCAGGCACCCATGACCAGATCGACCAGCGGCGGGTTGCTCCGGCGTTCCGTCAGGTGAAGCGGTAGCTCCGAGAGCCGGACGAGGTCGACCTCGTCCGCCCCGGCCAACGGGTGGCGGGCCGGCAGGGCGACCACGAGTTCCTCCTGCCACACCGGGATCAGCCGCACGCCTTGCGGCGTCGTCACCTCCCCGCGCACGAAGGCCGCGTCCCACTCCCGGTCGGCGACCCGCCGCAGGCGCTCCTCCGGCGCCGCCGACGCCAACTCCACCCGGGTGCCGGGCGCGTTTCGCCCCAGCGCCGCCAGCACCCGTTCCAACCGCACGCCCATGCCCCGGCTCGTCCCGACGCGCAGCACGGTCTCCCGCTCGGCGACGAAGCCGCCGACCAGGTCCAGGGCCCGTTGTTCGGCCGCCAACACCTCACGGGCGCCGGGCAGGAACGCCGCCCCCGCGGCAGTCAGCCGCACGCGGCGCCCCGAGCGGTCGAACAGCTCGACGCCCAGCTCACGCTCCAGCCGACCGATCTGCTGGCTGACGGCCGACTGCACGATCATCAACCGCTCGGCTGCGCGACCGAAGTGCAACTCCTCCGCCACCGCCACGAAGTACCGCAACTGACGAAATTCCATGACCTCGACCGGATCGGGAGCAGGGCACCGCCAGGCTACGGCAAGCACCGGTGCCCCGGTCCGACCGCTCACCTCACCCCGTCGCGGGGGGCCTATCCCTGGGCGGTGGGGCGAACGACGATGTCGCCGACGTCGACACCGTCCGGTTGTTCGATGGCGAAGGCGATGGCGCGGGCCACTGCGGCCGGCGGGAGGGCGATCTCCATCAGCTTGTCGATCTGGGCCTTCGCTGCCGGGTCCATGTGCTCCGCGAAGTCGGTGCGGACGGCGCCGGGTGAGACGACGGTCACGCGCAGGTTGGGGCCGGCCTCCTGGCGCAGGCCTTCGGAGACGGTGCGCACGGCGTTCTTGGTGGCGGCGTACACGGACTGGAGCGGGACGATGCGCAGTCCGGCGGTGGACACGGTGTTGACGAAGTGTCCGAATCCCTGCTCCCGGAAGAGGGGGAGGGCCGCCGCGATTCCGTACAGGACGCCTTTGAGGTTGACGTCGATCATCTGTTCCCAGTCCTCGACGCGCAGGTCGTCGAGGGGGGAGATCAGGCCGATCCCGGCGTTGCTGACGAGGACGTCGAGCTTGCCGTATCGGTCGCATGCCAGCTTGACGAGGTTGGGGAGGTCTTCGCGCCGCGTCACGTCCGTGCGGATCCAGGCGGCCTCGCCACCGGCCTGTTCGATGCGGGCGGCCAGGGCCGCGAGACGCTCCGGACGGCGTGCCCCGAGGACGACCTTCGCGCCGCGCTCGGCCAGCAGAAGCGCGGTCGCCTCGCCGATGCCGCTGCTGGCGCCTGTGATCGCCACGACCTTGCCTTCGATTCCTGGCATGCTCGCCTGTCCTTCCAGAGTGCGGATTGCGGAGTTGGAGTGCGGAGTGTGGAGTGCGGAGCAGAGGGGGCGTCCGGGCAGGTCGGACCATGCCCTAGAGTGAAAGTGGAGGCTCCGCCACTTAGCCCCCGTTTATTTGCGGGGCCACCCCCTATCAAACGAAAAATAGCCACCGAGTGTGGGAGCGATCCCCCCCATAAC
>NZ_JBHWIJ010000009.1:5725-6520 GCF_042732255.1 Kitasatospora sp. NPDC059803
GGTGGTGCCCCCGCAATTGCGCCCTGTTTATGGGGGGGAGCCTCCACTTAGCAACGGAGAATGAGCAACGGAGAGAGGGAGCGAGCCGCCGATGACCCGAGAGGCAGGGCGCCCGCTGAGGGCCGACGCGCAGCGCAACCGGGACAAGATCCTGGCCGCCGCGGTGCGCGTGTTCAGCGAGGAGGGGCTCGACGCGCACTTCGAGCGGATCGCCAGGGAGGCGGGCGTGGGAACGGGCACGCTCTACCGCAACTTCCCGACCCGAGAGGCGCTGATCGAGGCGGCGTACCGCAACGAAGTGGCCCGGCTGTGCGAGGCCGCCGCCGGCCTCCTGGCGACGATGCCGCCCGCCGAGGCCCTGCGGGTGTGGACTCGCCGTTTCATCGACTACGCCACCGCCAAATACGGCATGGCCGATGCCCTGCGAGCCGTCGTCGCCTCGGGCAGCAACCCCTACGCCGACAGTCACGAGATGATTCAGGGCGCCCTCAACTCCCTGATGGAGGCCGGTGCCGCCGCCGGAACGATCCGCTCCGACATCCGTCCGACCGACATGTTCGCCGCCCTCGCCGGAATCTCCCTCACCTCGGCCAAACCCGAGCAGCGCGAGCAGGCCGAACGCCTCCTCGACCTCACCCTGGACGGGCTGAGATCCGCGCCGACTCAGCCGCCCGGTAACTGACGACAGGACCCGGACGTCACCAGGCCGCGGTTGGCCCCCCCCCCCCCAGTACCACCGGCCCCCCCCCCCCCAGCCGGCCCCCCCGGCAACGCGCGAGTGGGGTGCGGTTAGCA
>NZ_JBHWIJ010000009.1:6530-15064 GCF_042732255.1 Kitasatospora sp. NPDC059803
AGCACCCTCACACCCGACCGCCACCCACCCCCGCCGGGGTACGCCCCCCCGCCGACTCCCCCGCGGGTCACCGCCCCGGACAGCGGCACCACCGGGATCCGCTCGATGGGGATGCGGTTCGACCCGGACAGCGCCCCCCACCCGTCTGCAGCGGCGAGACGCCCGAACGCCCGCAGGACTGCGTAGACAGCGCATCAACGCACCGTCGACCCCGGCGTCCGGGGCAGCGGAGGGCGTGTCCAGGACCGCGCCGACGCCACGGGCCCTCCGGGCTCGCACACGGCCTCCGGCGTCAACACAAGCGTTGATCAAATATCAATTCCTGCTTCGTAAAGTCTCGACTTCCCTGTGCCGTCAACGGAAGGAAAGACGTGGAGCACACGTCAATGCGTGGCAGTCACCCCCCGAGCGGGATTCCACGATGTCGACCGACCATCTGGCGTCGAGTCGCCGCGACACTCGTCCTCACCCTGACCGTGGGCCTGTTGCAGGCCCTCGCGGTCACGCAGGGGGCGCCCGCCGTCGCCGCCATGGATTCCTATAAGGCGGCCACGTTCAACATGCAGAACCAGGACCGCTGGGACGGCACTTGGAGGGGCGAGGGCGGGAATCTGGAGGCCGACCTCCTGAACACCACTGACGCACCCCAGGTCATGGCGCTCCAGGAGTTGGGCAGCACCGTTCCCTGCCCCGCCAACCCCCAACAGTTCGTCACCCTGGGCCGTGACCTGCAGGGCGTCAACACCGACGTCAAGACGGAATGGACGGTGACCAAGTGCGAGGAGCCGTTCACCGAGGCGAAGAAATACGACCTGATCTTCCTCGCCACTCGGAACGGGAACGCCACCAGGAACCTCGGTTTCGTGGTCGACCGCGGCCTGGCGATCCCGTTCGACGTCAACAACGTTCATGTCATCGGCCAGGCCCTCAACGATCAGAACAACGAGGTCCCGGGTACCCCCAAGCCCATGCTCGGCATCAGGCTTCCCGACGGCACGTGGTTCTACAGCGTGCACGGGGCGAACACCTCCAACGACCGTAACGACACCGGCAATCGCATCGCCGCGGCCAGGGAGGACGCGAGCCCCAACAATTGGACCGTGCTCGGTGACTTCAACAGGACCGCGACGTCGTGGACGCCCGCCGACCTGGGCGGGGCACACGTCGTGCATTCCGACGGGGCGACGTACCCGGCCCCGCGCCCTGACCTCGATGACGGCAAGGGAAAGAACCTGGACTACGCGATCAGCAGTTCCCTGCCCCCGAACGAGTACCAGGCCTATCGTCTGGTCACCCCCTACTCCGATCACCACGCGGTGTTGTTCGAGCGCGACTGCGCCCCTGCGCAGCCTGTTGCCCGTTCCACCGCCGCACGCGGCAAGGCCTGCAGCAGGAAGCAACCGGCCATCGTGTCGCTGGGGGACAGCTACATCTCTGGCGAGGGCGGGCGCTGGGCGGGCAACGCGAACACGAAGGAGGAGGGGGACGTCTGGGGGACCGACCGGCGGTCGCGGTGCCAGACGGGGCAGGACTGCGTGTACGATGCGACGTCCTACGACTTCAACGGCAACCGGTGCGATCGCTCGGACGTGGCGCCGATCAAGGGGACGGAGTACGCGGACGTGCCGCCGGAGCGACGCTTCAACCTCGCCTGCTCCGGGGCGACGACCAAGAACATCCTCTCCGACGGGTTCAAGGGGCAGAAGCCACAGGTCGAGCAACTGGCCGACCTTGCCGCCGTTTACGACATCCGCCTGGTCGTGGTGTCCATTGGCGGCAACGACCTGGACTTCAGCGGCATCGTTGCGAACTGCGGGGTGGCCTACTTCGTCGCCGACGCCACCCTGAAACAGCCCTGCTCCCGGGCCAAGGAGGGCGAGTTCGCGGGCAAGCTCAACACCGTACGGGCCGAGATCGTCAAGATGCTGACCGCGGTCCGAGCCACGATGCTCCGGGCCCGACAGTCGAACTACGAGCTGGTGCTCCAGTCCTACCCGAACGTGCTTCCCGGCAAGGACGCACTGCGTTACGGCGAGGGCCAGACCTCGGAAGGCGGGGCGGTCGACCAGAGCCGCTATGTGACGGGCGGGTGCCCGTTCCTCAAGGTCGACGCGGACTGGGCCCACACCTCCGTCGTGCCCCGGATCGGCGAGATGCTGCGCCAGGCGGCCGGGACGGCCGGGGCACGCTTCCTGGACGTGCAGAACGCCTTCGCCGGACACGAGCTGTGCGCCAACACCGCGCAGCAGGCGACGAGCGCGAACAGCAACGGCGCCCCACTGCCGATGGACAAGGCCGAGTGGGTGCGCTGGGTCCCCTACCTTCCGGGCTGGGAGAAGTGGGCGACGGCGAAGCAGGGCGACGTCCAGGAGGCCATCCATCCCAACGCGTTCGGGCAGCAGGCACTGTCGCGCTGCCTGACCGAGTTCGGCAAGGCGGCGTCCGGCTCCGATCGGTACATCTTCAACTGTGCCGGTTCGAACGACGGTATGAAGGTCACTCCGGACACCTCTGCGGTGCGTGAGGGCATCGTCCGACTGCGCAACGCCCGGACGGGGGAGGTGCTGGACACCGAGACCGACAAGTTCGACGACTACCTCGTCACCCGCCCGGACAGCGGGAAGGCCAGCCAGCGGTGGCTGCTCCACAACGTGGGTTCGCAGATCTCGTTGCAGTCGGTGCAGCACGACGGGCGCTACCTGGACCGCTACAACAACTGGACCAACATCGGCCCCAAGGAGACCGGCTGGTACGTGTCGAAGGCGGCCGACGGCCGGGTCGCACTGTCCATCGGCGAGAACAGCAGGTGTCTCACACAGGACCCGGGGAACCGCTCCAGGGACCTCAACTGGGTCAGTAACGATTTCTGCGCCAAGGGTGTCCAGGAGACCCAGTACTGGAACATCGAGTACCCCGGCGACGTAATCATCACCCCCCGCGACCCGGCCTCCGGCACGGATCCGCGTGAAGGCCAGCAGGTGGAGCTGCGCTCGGCCACCGGCATGGCCGTGGACCTCAGCGGCAGCAGCACCGCCGCCGGTACGAGCGTCCAGGCGTACGAGCCCAACGGCTCCGGCGCCCAGCGGTGGGTGATGCGCTCGCTCGGCGGCGGGAACTGGCGCATCGCCGCGTCGGCGAAGCCCGACATGGTCGTCGACCACGATCCGGGGCCGCACACCACCCACCTCATCCAGGCCCAGGAGGGCAACGCCAACCAGGTGTGGCAGCCGAAGGGCACCGGCACCGGCTGGTACACCCTGGTCAGCGGTGCCGACGGCGGCTGTCTGACCGCCGGCGCCGCGGGCGCCGCGCTCGCGGTGACGGCCTGTGACGCGAACAACCAGGCCCAGCGGTGGAAGTTCCGGGAGAGCGGGACGGGCACGCAGGTGGGCACGATCCGCGGGTTGGGCGGCAAGTGCGTCGAGCCGCGCGGTGGCAGCCGGGACGACCGGACCCCGATCCGGCTCGCGGACTGCGCCGGCTCCGACGGCCAGGCGTGGACGGTCGCGGCCGACGGCACGCTGCAGGCCCTGGCCAAGTGCCTGGACGTCGACGCCGGGCGCGCCGACAACGGGACGGCCGTCCAGCTGTACGCGTGCAACGGCTCCGCCGCCCAGAAGTGGATCTACTCGGCGCGCCAGGAGCTGCGGAACCCGAACTCGGGCAAGTGCCTGGACGTCCCCGGCTCGGACACCGGCCGGCCGCTGCAGATCTACGACTGCAACCGGTCCGACGCCCAGAAGTGGCAGCTGTCCGCCCGCCCGGTGGGCCAGCCCGACGGCGGTGACGCGGGCGACCCGTTCGACGCCTCCCCGGACGGGCGCGGCACCAAGCCGGCCGCCTCGGGGGACTGCCGTCCCGAGGGCATGACGCCCACTCCGGGCGTGGCGGCGCGGTACTGCGACGTGTACGACGGCGCGGGCCGGGAGTGGGTCGGCAACGACCGGACCCGGCGCGTGGTGGGCTACTTCACCGGGTGGCGCGCGGGCGTGAACGGCGACCCGAAGTACCTGGCGTCGAACATCCCCTGGTCGAAGGTGACGCACGTCAACTACGCGTTCGCCGACGTCCAGGACAACCGGATCAGCATCGGTGACCCGAACGACCCGGCCAACCCGGCGACCGGCCTGAGCTGGCCGGGTGAGAAGAACGCCATGGATCCGTCCCTCCCGTACAAGGGGCACTTCAACCTGCTGAACACGTACAAGAAGCAGCACCCGGCGGTGAAGACGCTGATCTCGGTCGGCGGCTGGGCGGGCACCCGGAACTTCTACGCGATGACCACCAACGCCGACGGCTCGGTGAACCAGCCGGGCATCGACGCGTTCGCCGACTCCGTCAGCGCCTTCCTGGACCAGTACGGGTTCAACGGCGTCGACATCGACTACGAGTACCCGACGGCGCTGCCCAACACCGGCAACCCGCTGGACTGGGACGTCTCCAACCCGCGCCGCAAGGGCCTCCAGCAGGGCTACAACGCGCTGATGAAGACGCTGCGGACCAAGCTGGACCGGTCGGGCGCGGACAAGGGCCGCTACTACCTGCTGACCTCGGCCGGCTCCTCCTCCGGCTACCTCGTGCGCGGGCTGGACGCCGGGCAGGCGCTGCAGTACCAGGACTACGTCAACGTCATGACCTACGACCTGCACGGCTCCTGGAACAAGTTCGTCGGCCCGCAGGCCCCGCTCTACGACGACGGGAAGGACAACGAACTGGCCGACGCCGGGATCTACAACGACCAGGCGCCCAACACGAAGGACTTCCAGAAGGAGGGCTACTTCAACACCGACTGGGCCTACCACTACTACCGCGGCGCCCTGCCGGCCGGCCGGATCAACCTCGGCGTCCCGTACTACTCCCGCGGCTGGCGCGACGTCCAGGGCGGCACCGACGGGCTCTGGGGCACGGCCGCGATGGCGGACCAGGCGCAGTGCCCGCTGGGCACCGGCGGCCGCGGGCCCGCCAACGCGCAGTCCTGCGGGCGGGGCGCGGTCGGCATCGACAACCTCTGGCACGACCTGGAGAACGACCGGGAGGTCGGCGCCGGGTCGAACCCGCTGTGGCACACCAAGAACCTCCAGGACGGCCGCACCCCCGGCTACCTGAGGTCCTACGGCGTCGACACCGGCCTGCCGACCGGGCAGCTGACGGGCACCTACGCGCCGAAGTACTCGGACGCGCTCCAGTCGCCCTGGCTGTGGAACGACGCCAAGAAGGTGTTCCTCTCCACCGAGAACGAGAAGTCGATCGACGCCAAGGCCCGCTACATCGTCGACAAGGGCATCGGCGGCGCGATGATCTGGGAGCTCGCCGGCGACTACGCCCAGCGCCAGGGCGGGGAATGGGGCATGGGCTACGACCTGACCACCCGCCTCGACAACGCCTTCAAGGGCGCCGGCGCCGCCGGCAGCACCAAGGCGGGCGGCCGGCCGCAGCCGGCCGAGGTGATCGACGTGAAGGCCGAACTGGTGGACTTCCCCACCGGGGAGAACGACTTCTACCCCGTCCAGCCGAAGCTGCGGATCACCAACAACTCCGGCGTCACCCTCGCCCAGGGCACCGAGATCGCCCTCGACCTGCCCACCTCGATGCCGCCGATCGTCAAGGACAACGACTACAAGGAGATGAAGGGCCTCGTGCCCGGCCACACCGGCCCCAACACGGGCGGCCTCAAGGGGGACTTCCACCGGCTCACCCTCACCCTCGGCTACTGCGAGGACCTGGCGCCGGGCAAGTCCCGGGACATCGACCTGAAGTACTACCTGCCGGTCACCGGGCCGTCCAACGTGACGTTCAAGATCGGCGGACGGGAGTACGGCTCGACCGGGGACCAGCGCCGCGACGTGCGGACGGTGGCCCCGCCCGCCCCCGCGGCCGGCAGCTCCTGCCAGGCCCCGGACTGGAAGCAGGGCCAGGTCTACCGGCCCGACGGCGGCCGGCTGTGGCGGATGTACGACAAGGGCGACAAGGGCTGGATGTTCGAGTACGGCGACAGCCAGACCGGGAAGCCCATGATGATCGACAACAACCCCGACCAGTCCCGCGCGCACCTCGTGGAGCTGAACGACCAGAACCCCAACCAGTACTGGCGGATCCAGGACGCGGGCGGCGGCCTGTACACCGTCTCCGGCGGCGGCAGGTGCCTGACCGCCACCGCCTCCCGGCAGGACATCGCCTCGCTCGCGTGCAACGGACGCAACGAGCAGAAGTGGCGGCTCGTCCCGATCGCCGACAACGGCAGTGAGGGGGCCCCCGGCGGGCCGAAGCACAACGGCCTGTTCAAGCTCCGCTCCGCGAACGGCAGCGACATCGAGGTCGCCGGCGGAGCCACCGTCCGGGAGACCCACCTCCTCACCGGCGACCCGGCCGCCTCGACGGCCGCGTTCGTGAAGTACCAGGGCTACTACTGGTACGCCCAGTGGTACACCACCGCCACCCCCGGCACGGCGGAGGCCAACGGCGGCCGGCCGTGGAAGAAGCTGAGCCCGGCGCCGTAGCCCCGTCTCCCGGGACACAGCCGGCCGGGAGCCGGCCGGGCACCGCGTTTCTGCCGGTGCCTGGCCGGCTCCTTCGTCGTCCAGGCCGGTCGGACCGCACCGCCGGGCTGTTCAGCGGGCGCCGCGCCCGGTCGGTGACGGCCCCGGGAGACACCCGGTGCCGTCACCTCCGGAGTGCGTCCCACAACGACCGCAGCGGGGATCGGTGCAGGTATTGGTACAGGTATCGGTGCAGGGGCGAGGCCGGCCGGCGGTGAGGAAGTACCAGCCGGCGCGCGGCGCTCAGCCGCCCGTCGTGCCGCCGGGCAGCGGGATGACGGTGTCTGCGACGTGGATCATCGCGAGACGGTCCGGCCGGACTGGCTGCCGTTGTTGGTCGGGTACAGGTTCGCCCATGACAGGTTGCACGCGAACTGCCACCACGCGTTGTTCGTCCCGGCGTCGGCCACGTCGTTCCAGTTCCAGCTGTAGGTGTGGCCGCAGGTGTCTCCGGCGGTCAGGTAGAACCGCTCGTCGGTGCGGCCCGCGTTGACGTGCCACCCGACGGTCGGGCCGTTCGCGTACACCTGGTACCACGCGCCGTTGTTGCTGGTGGCGCTGTCGGAGCCGCTGTCGGAGGCGGACGCGGTGCCGACGGATGCGACGCCCACGCCGACCATCGTCGAAGTGACGACGGCCAGGGCGGCGAGAGTCTTCCTGATGCGCATGCTGTGCTCCCTTGGTGGATGAGCGTGTCGATGGCCCGCCCCCGGTGCGTGGACGTCATTGCGTCAAGTGGTGCAGCCGATCACGATGAGGGGGGTGCGCCGGGGGCGCGTACCCATGCCGCTTCCACTCCCTGCCCGCACAGTGGGCCGCCATGCAACTCTCCTTGGTGAACGGCCAGTTCGACGAGGGGGGGTGCGGGGCGGCCCGGTCTCAGCATGACCTACTCCGACCGCCGGAGTCACTGCATTCGGCAGACGGACTCGAACTCGGCCGCAGTGGCGCGGCGCCTGCGCTGGTGAACCGGCTTGCCCGGCGGCCGGACGGTCGTCGGGCGCGGTCGTCACCGTCACCGGCGGACACGACGGTGGTCCCGGCTACATCCTGCTCGCCTGGTAGAACCCGACGATCGTCTGACGCGGCACGAGCGGCTCCGGGCGGGTGACCCCGCCCACCCGTCCTGGGGGTTCGCGACACCCCAGTTCAAGGCGCGGGGCGCTGGGACCGGACCTGGACCGGTAGCCCCCGGACCTGGAAGCCCCGGGCGGACAGGCGGGCGAATCCAGGGTAGCGTTTCAAATACTCAGAGTGACTGTATAGAGAGGTGAAGCCATGAAACCGATCGGCATGGGAGCCGCAGCGCTCCTCCTTGCCACCGGGACGGTGACCGCCGTTCAGGCCCCGGCCCATGCCGCCGACCCGGCCTACGGCTACACCTGCCCTACCGGCTACTACAGCGAGGAGGTCACGATCGAGAGAGTGTTCTTCGGCGGGGCCTGCATCCCGGATCCTGCCAGCACCGGACCCCGCTACACGTTCCGCGTCGCCGTGCTCACGGAGGGCTTGCCGAGTGGGGACCGTGAGTACGTCGACGCCACCTTGAAATGCGACGAGTTGCAATCCGCCGCCCCCGACGTCGTCGCGTCGCGCTGCGACTTGGTTGACACCGGCCTCACACCCCGGGCGACGGCGAAGGCGTAGGGCCGGCAGGGCATGGACTGATCCGGGGACCAGGGACCGGTCGTCGCGGCGTAGCGGGAGCGAAACAGACCCCCGGGCGGGCGTTCGGGCCACGTCGGGGAGTGCGGTCAAGGCGCCGGAGGCGACGTCGGCGGCCCGGCCGGAGCGGGGGCGTCCGGATTCCGTCGCCGTGGTGATCGCCTGCTGCATGGTGGCGAAGCCGCCAAGGCCCTCGAACGGGTGCTGGTCGCCGCCGGCAGGGCCTGGCCGGCTGTCGGTCGGCGCCCGGGTGTGGTGGCAGAACGGGACCGCCCCGTCGCCCGCGCGGGGGTGGCCGCGTCCCGGGGGTCGGGGTGTGCCGCGGTGGGCGGT
>NZ_JBHWIJ010000009.1:15074-23708 GCF_042732255.1 Kitasatospora sp. NPDC059803
GCGCCCCGCGGCGGGGGGCGGGGCGGGGGGGGGCGGGCGGGGGGCGGGGCCCCGGGCCCGGCCGCGGCGGGGGCGGGGGGGCGCCCCCCCCCCCCGGGCGCACGGGGTGTGCCGGGGTGGGCGGTGGGCCGTGCCGCGGGGTCAGGCGGTGGCCCGTTCGGGCTGCTCCGCCCGGCGGTCGGCGGGCTGTGCGGTGGTGGCGGGGGTGTTCTCCCGGGGGGTGGGGAGTGCGGCCATGATCGCGGCGGAGATCACGATGGTCGCTGCCCAGGCGAGCCCGTACCTGCCGACGGGGGTGTCGGAGAGCGGGCCGGCGAACCAGTCGCACTTGGTGAAGGCGAGCCCCAGCAGCAGGGCGAGCACCCAGGACACCATGGCCTGCCAGCAGAAGCCGCCGGTGTACCAGTAGCGGCTGTTCCTGCTGGTGTCCATGAGCCCGGCGGCGTCGTAGCGCACCGCGCGTGAACGGCGCCGGAACATGTCCACCGCGTAGACGCCGATCCAGGCCGAGAAGGAGACGGCGAGCAGGATGAGGAAGGTGATGAAGGAGCCCAGGAAGCTCTTGGCGACCAGCATCAGCAGCAGGCCGCCGACCAGCGAGATCACGGCGTTGATGCTGACGGCCGTGGCGCGCGGCAGCTTGACGCCCATGGTCTGCGCGGTGAAGCCGGCCGAGTACATGGAGAGGCTGTTGATCAGCAGCATGCCCACGATCGCGGTCAGCAGGTAGGGCACGGCCAGCCAGGTCGGCAGCAGGTCGCCGAGGAAGGAGACCGGGTCGGCGGCCTGGGCGAGGCCGGGTGAGGCCACCGCCATCACGGCGCCCATGAGCACCATGGGCACCATCACCAGGCCGGCGCCGGAGACCGTCACGCCGACGATCTTCCTGCCGGAGGCGGCGTGCGGGAGGTAGCGGGCGAAGTCCGGGCCGGTGGGGACCCAGCTGATGCCGCCGGCGGCGATGGTCCCGATGCCGGCGATCATCATCGCGGTGGTGCCCGCGGGCTTGGCGAAGACCTCGCTCCAGTGCATGGTGGCGACCAGGTAGCCCAGGACCAGCACGCTGAAGACGCCGAAGAGGTACGTCGACCAGGTGTTGCAGACGTTCAGCGCCTTGCGGCCCATGCCGGAGACCAGGAAGGTGCAGGCGACGAAGGCGAAGAGCGTGACGACGATCAGCGCGGTGTTGGCCTTGACGCCGAAGAGCAGGTCGAGGACGGTCAGCACGGCGTAGGCGCCGGTGACGGCGTTGATCGTCTCCCAGCCGAACCGGGCGATCCAGAGCACCGCGCCGGGGAAGAGGTTGCCGCGCACTCCGAAGGTGGCCCGCGAGAGGGTCGCGCCCGGCGCCCCGCCCCACTTGCCGGAGACCGACAGCACGCCGACCAGGCCGAACGAGACGAGCGCGGCGCACGCCGCGACGATCAGGACCTGCCAGAAGTTCAACTGGTTGAACACCACCAGGGCGGCGCCCATGGTGAGCAGCAGGACGCTGATGTTCGCGGCGACCCAGGTCGGGAAGAGCTCGCGGACTCTGCCCCCGCGCTCGTGGTCGGGGACGGGTTCGATGCCGCGGGTTTCTATCGCGCCGCCGGTGTCGGCGTTCGACGGGTTGTCCATGAGGGTGGCTCCGTGCGTGTGAAGCGGAGATAAATCGAACAAATGGGGTATTTATGGAACTCTTCGCGCGTAGCGCGGGAGTTGAGTCATCCTACTTTGTCCGCTTCGGTTCCCGGGCCTGGCCGGTACCGGAGGGGAGGACGCCACCCCCGCCCGCGGCCTCTCCGCAAACGCCGCGAACGCCGCGAACGCCGCGAACGGCGGACCCGGCCCACGGCCAGGCCCGACGCGCTCGCGGCGTTCGCCGAGGAGGAGATCAGGGCCGGGATGCGCCGCCGGCCCGGGAGCGCGCAGGCCCGACCGGGCGCCGCCTGGTCCAGGCGCTCAGCGCGCACCCGGGAGGTCTCACCTGGGTCTCACCTGGTGAACAGCGAGCTGCCGCTGACGACGCGGGTGGTGCCGTCGGCGAGGGTGACGGTGACCGTGTCGGGGACGGCGCGGTGTGACATCGTCCCGGGCCACCAGACGGTCCAGCGGCCGTCCGCCACGGTGACCTGGAAGGTGCGTCCGGCGACCTGCATGGTGATCGCCTTCACGCCGGCCCCCACGGAGCCCTGCGCGTAGTTGAACATGGCGTCCCCGTCACCGTGGGAGCCGCCCGTGTCGTACGTGACCGCATCGGCCGCCACGTTCTTCACCGGGTCGATCGCCTCCCACAGGCCGCTGGTCTCCGAGGCGACGTAGCAGAGCATGGCCTTGCCGCCGCGGTTGACGACCATGGAGGCGACCTTGCCCCGCAGGTCCGCATTGGTGATCTTGACGGGTGCTCCGGCTCCCGGGCCGTCGGCCATCCGGTCCAGGCACCACTTCTCGGCGGTGGCGCCCGGGCCCGTCGAAGCGGCCAGCGGTGTCGGGACACCGGTCCAGCTGGCCAGTTCCGCAGAGCTCAGCGGCCCGCTGGCGCCGCCCCGCGAGGACTGCGTCACGGCCACGGCCACGACCGTGCCCACGGCGAGCGCACCGGCGAGGGTGACGGCCAGCCGCCGCCGAAAGCGCGGCCTGGCGGGGGCCGGGGCGGGGGTGGAGGTTGGGGCGGGGGTGTCGAGGTCGATCTGGCGCATCAGGCGCTCCCGGTGTAGGGCGTGGCGTCCTGCGGGGAGGTCGCGCTCGGCCGGCACGGGCACCTGCCCGAGCAGTTCCGCGCGCTCGACCGGCTCCGGCCGCTGTCCGGCGTTCACTGGTGTACCTCCTTCGTGGACGGGGCCGCACTCGCGGACCCACCCTGGATCTGGTTCCGGCCACGGCCGGGTTCCACTTTTTTCCGCTGCGCCCGGCGCTGGGCCGTCTCGGCGAGGCGGTGCAGCCGGGTCCGGGCCCGGGACAGGCGTGAGCGTACGGTGCCCACCGGTACGCCCAGGGCCTCGGCGGCCTCCTGGTAGTCCAGGCCCGCCCACACGCACAGGGCCAGCACCTCGCGGTCCGGGCGGCGCAGCCGCGCCAGCGACTGGTGCAGGACCGCGATCCGCGCCGCGTCGTCGATCCGCCCGGCCACCTCCTGCGCGAAGTCGGGAACGTCCTCGCGGGCCGGCGGGAGCTGCGCCAGTACCTGCCAGTGCCGCCGGGCGGCCCGGCGCTGGTTGCTGACCAGCTTCGTGGCGATGCCCAGCAGCCAGGGCCGCAGCGACCCGCCCTCCGCCTCGACCCGGTCGTGCCGGCGCCAGGCTTCCAGGAACGTCAACGACATCACGTCCTCCGCCGTCGACCAGTCCCCGGTGAGCCGGAACACGTGGTTGTACACCGCGCGCGCATACGTGTCGAAGAGCCGGCCGAACGCGTCCCGGTCACCGGCCCGCACCCTCGCGCGCACATCTCGATCTGAAGAGTCCACGCCCCCTATCTGGTGCCCCGCCCGCTCGGGTTCCTATGACCTGCGTCACCCGCGGAACGCGCCTGGCCGCTCTACCGGCCCGCCCGCCCGGCCGTCGTCGGAGCGATCGCCTGCACGGCGATCCCGCACATCCGGACGAAGGCCTCCGGCGGATCGTCGTGGTCCCCGAACTCGCAGGCAAGGCCGCCCCCGGGCGCTTCGACCCGCATGCCCGCCGCCTCGGTATCCAGCCCGTCGGCTGGTCCCGGGCGAGTGGCGGGCGGTCCGTGCTCAGGCGGTTGCGTCGAGGGCCGGGGGCTGCCAGTTGTACGTCCGGGCGGAGCGGTTGAGCAGGGTGCGGGCCGGGAGGAGGCCGGCGAGGGTGAGGGCGGCATCGCGCAGGCGGGTGGCGGCGGGGGTGTGGAGGGCGACGAGGTCGCCGGTACGGCGGGAGCCGGTGACGATGGCGGTGGTGCGCGGGAGGCGTGCGGCGGTGTAGGCGGGGAGGGTGGTGGCCGGGTCCGCGCCGGGGGTCAGGGCGGAGGCGAGGACGACGGCGTCCTCGATGGCCTGGCAGGCGCCCTGGCCCTGGAAGGGGCACATGGCGTGGGCGGCGTCGCCGAGGAGGGCGACCCGGCCGTGGTGGTAGGCGGGCAGGGGGTCGGCGAGGTCCCAGACGTCGTGGCGCAGGACGCGCTCGGGTTCCGCGAGCGAGAGGAGTTGGGGCACGGGCGCGCACCAGGTGCCGAACCTGCGCAGGAGTTCGGCCTTCTCGTCGCCGTCGGCGGCGCGGGCGCCGGCCGGGGCGAGGGCGGCGCCGTACACGTAGACCCGGCCGTCGGCGAGCGGGACGACGCCGGCGAGCTGTCCGCGTCCCCAGACCTCGCCCACGGCATCCGGCCGGCGGGTGGGGGACACGACGGTGCGCCAGGTGGTGAAGCCGCTGTAGCGGGGGCCGGGGTGCCGGGGGAAGAGCAGCGCGCGGGTGGCGGAGCGGAGGCCGTCGGCGGCGACCACCAGGGCGGCGGGCCGTTCCCCGTCGGGGGTCCGGACGACGGCTGGTCCGGTGGTGCTTCCTGGGGTGCCCCCGGTGGCGCTTCCGGTGGTGCCTCCGGGGGTGCTTCCGGGGGTGACGAGGGCGGCGGGCGAGTTGGTGCGGACGGTGCCGTCCGGAAGGGCGTCGACCAGGGCGGCGATGACGTCGGCGCGGGCGACGGCGGCGATCGTGTCGCCGAAGCAGGCCTCGAAGGTGGCGGTGTCGGTACGGGCGAGCCAGCGTCCGGAGGGGTGGCGCAGGCCGACGGCGGGATGGGGGGTGGCGAGGGCGCGCAGGCGTTCGCCGATGCCGAGCCGGTCGAGGGCGCGCAGGGCGTTGGGGGCGAGGGCGAGTCCGGCGCCGACGGGTTCGAGCGAGGCGGCGCGCTCGTGGACGGTCACGGGGATGCCCTGGCGGTGGAGGGCGAGGGCGGCGGAGAGTCCGCCGATGCCGCCGCCGATGACGATTGCCTGGTACGCGCCCATGAGTGAACCCCTCTCCCGACACTACGGCTGTAGTGACCATGTCCCGCACCGTACTACACCTGTAGTTGGGATGGGATAGTGTTGGCGTGAAGGGGGTTCGGGCCCGCCCCGGGTCGGGACCCCCTGAAGAGAGAGGCCAGGACCGGATCCATGACACCGCCGCGCCCGACGCTGATCGCCGACGCCGCCATCGCCCTGATCGCCGAGCGCGGCCTGCGCGGGCTGACCCACCGCGCCGTGGACGAGGAGGCCGGACTGCCCGCCGGCTCGACCTCGAACCTCGCCCGGACCAGGGCCGCCCTGCTCGACCTCGCCCTCACCCGCATCGTCGAACGCGAGACCGGAGGCCACCCGCTCATGGCCGGCGGGCCCCCGCCGGACTGCTGCCCGCGCCACCTGCTCACCCAGGGAGTGGCCGAGCTGCTGTACGGCGCGCTCACCACCGGGCGCAGGCTCACCCTGGCCCGCCTCGAACTCGCCCTGGAAGCCACCCGCCGACCCGAACTGCGCGCCGGCTACGACCGGCTGGGCGCGCGCTTCACCGACACTGCTGCCGCCCTGCTGGCGCAGAGCGGCTCGGCCGACCCGGCGGCCGACGCCCGGCGGCTGATCCGCTGGTGCGACGGGCTGCTGTTCAACGCCACAGCGGGAAGCGGACACTGGCACGTGCCGACACCGGAGGACCTGTGCGGCGAGGTGGCGCACTACCTCGCCGCACTGCTCGACCAGGACTGACCGGCTGGCCGGTCGGGACGGACCGACCGCCGCGGACGCAGGCCCTCGACGCGGCGGGCTTCGGCTACCACCACTGCTTCAGCTGGGTGTTCGCTGTTTCCGCCAGCGGGCCTGGTGGAAGATCGGTTCGACGGCGACCACGCAGAACGCGTGCATGGGCTGGTCCGTGCCCCTGGGGTCGAAGAAGCCCACCATGTCGCCGAGGAAGCTCTCGCCGTGCTGATGGACGTGGGGGTCTTGGGCGACGCGGTCGCCGGCGGCGGTGAGCCAGTCGCCGATCCAGAACAGCAGCTCGGCACGGGCGGTGATGACGATCGTCGCGGCGTACTCGGCGAAGCGGGCGGGGTGGCGATCGGCTCGGCGACGGACGTCGTCGGGACGGTCGGGAGATCGTGCCGCTGGGGCGGTCACCCTCAACGGCACCGAGGCGCGGCGCATCCTGTGCCGCAGATCCGGCCAGTCGGACGGCCGCAGTCCCGTGTCCTCACGGGCCAGGAGCATGGGCATCGGATGGGTGTCGCCGCCGGCGGAGGCCATCGGATGGGCGCCCGGTGGGACCGGAATGTAGATCGCGCTGTGCGGGCTCGCCGCGGCGACGCGGAACAGAGCGCCGAGCCGAAGGAGATCGGCGCGGCTTGCGCCCAGATACCCGACTCGGTAGTCGGGCGGGCGGACGAAAGTGTTGCGGAGCATGGGACCAGTGCTCAGGATCCGGCTGAGCCCGGATTCGGGATCGGCAACAGGGTGGCTCGTCACCCGCAACCGCATCCGACCGTCGCCAACCCCCATGCGCCAAGTACAACACGCGCGCCAGTGGCCTCAAGCTCCTTTTTTGCGAAGCCCTGGGAGCCCCTCGCGGTGCGGAGCACAACCATGGTCCCGACGGACCTCGACAAGCCCGTCGGCCGCCTCTCCGTCGGCCGTGAACTGCGGCTGGAACCGGGCCGGAGCGCAGACCCGGCACCGGTACGAGGACGAGACGTCGTTACCGGAACCTGACGGTACCGATGGAAGAGCGAAACGCGCCCCAGACCAGGACCTGACGTTCTGTTCCTACAGTGCCGGATATCCGTGACGCGCGGGGCGGACCGCGGCCGCCCCCGCGTACGGACCGCACCTGAACGCGAACCGCATCCGACGCGAACCGCACCCGACCGAGATGGGCAACGATGTCAGCCACACGCCGAGAACTCCCCCGCGGCCTCTCCGCCGCAGCCGCCCTCCTGCTGAGCGCGACCACGGCAGCGGCGGTGCTGCTGCCCACCGCGGCCTTCGCCGCGGAACCGGACTCCGTCACCTCGCACGCCGGCGCCACGACCGCCCAGGAGCGCAGCCGGATCGACGCCTACTGGACCGCCGCGCGAATGAAGCTGGCGGGCGCCATGGTCCCCGAGATCACCCCCGTGCCCGAGGACGACACCACGCCCGACGATCCGCGTCCGCTCCCGCCGAACACGCCGGACCCCGGCGCCGTCTGGACCCACGGCGGTGCGGTGGACCGGAGCGTCGGCCGGCTCTTCTTCACCTTCTCCGACGGCTACGACGGCAGTTGCACCGCGACCGTCGTCAACAGTGCGAACCGCAGCACCGTCGTCACCGCGGCGCACTGCCTGCGGGGCGTCGGGGCTCCCGCCGCCGACGACACCTGGCAGCACAACCTCTACTTCGTGCCCGGCTACCGCAACGGGACGAAGCCGCTCGGCGGATTCAGCATCAAGTCGATGGCCACGTCCTCCCGTTGGGACGCCGATCCGGGCAGCACGACCTCGAACGACGTCGCTGTCGCCGGTTACGACACCGGGGTCCTCGTGGCGAACTCGTCAGCCGAGGGGCGCCGGATCGCGGACGTCACCGGAAGCCAGCGGATCGCGTTCACCGAGCCCGCGGCGGGCGAGTTCATCCACACCTTCGGCTACCCGAAGGACCGGCTCAACGACCCCAGCGCCAAGTACGCCGGTTCACGCATGATCCACTGCGCCGGACCGGACCGGCCGGCCCCCAAGGCGCCCCTGCTGTGGGGCGAGTCCTGCGACATGGCCCACGGGGCGAGCGGCGGCCCGCACTTCGCCCGCTTCGACACCCGGACCGGCGCCGGCACCGTCGTCGGCGTCACCACCACCACGGATGACCTCGTGGGCGGGCAGCCCGGCACGCTGTACGCCACCCGCCTCGGCGACAGTGCCCACCGCCTCTACAACTGGGCCCAGGCGCGCTACTGACTTCGGCGCTTCGGGGTGATTGGCCTGTTCGTGTAGCTGACTGACGGTCATCTGCGCGCTATGCCGTAGGTATGCGATATGCGGATGGGGGCGGGCTGACGGCGAAAGGTCGCCAGCGCCGCGAGGAGGTGCGGCTGGAGGCCGCCGGGTTGTTCGCCGATGGGCTGGGGCCGCCGGAGGTCGCCCGCAGGCTGCGGGTGAGCTCGAAGTCGGCCTGCCTGTGGCTCTGCGGCCCATTTGTGAACCGACCTGATGACCTCAGCCATTGCTCTCCTCTTGATCGGAAGTTGCGGTAGTTCTCGCCAGAAGCCCGGCGGGGTAGGCCCCGAACTGTGATTTCGGGGTAAGCGCCATCCCCTTGGCTCAGGGCAATGACACCATCCGCGTCCGGGCCGGCCTGGATTCGCAGCTGTTCGACCTGACACTTCGTGTCAGCAATGTGCCGCAGGCTCTCCTGCAGGCCGGCGAGTTCGCCGAGCCACTGCATTCGTTGGGTCTCCCCGGGGCGGCGGGTGTTGATCTCGATCTCGAGCAGCCTGGGCTCTTGGACGAGGTCGAGACGGAGCATGGGGCACCTGACACGGGCTCATCCGAACTATGGCCTGTTGTGAAAGTGGGGGGTGGGGGGGGAACAGAGGTTGTTGTTTTTTAACATCGACAAGTAGGTCTAGGCCGCGGCGGGTGGGGTTGTTTGGTGTGGGCGGCCGGGGGGGGGGGGCGGTGGGGGGGGTG
>NZ_JBHWIJ010000009.1:23718-54114 GCF_042732255.1 Kitasatospora sp. NPDC059803
GGGCCCCACACCCCCCGAACACCCCACATATTTGTTTTTTTGGACTCGGGCGCCCCCCTCCTCTGGGTGTGGAGGCCCCCCCCCCCACGGTCGCTTCGTAGCGGACGGCAGGTTTGTCGTATCTCGTAGCGGCGGCCCGTGGCGCTTGAGTTGGCGGCTCCTTCTGGAGGCCCCCTTTTCGCCGCCCCGGCGGCCTGCTGATGGGTCCGGTACGGAGGCCGCCCTGGCTTCTTACCCGCCGGCAGCAACTCCTCCAGTCAGACCCACTGTTCGTCCGTCAGGCCTCCGCGCCCCGCGCCAAGATCATCACAAACCGCGATCAGGAGTTTCCAGGGTGCCGACGAACGGCTCCCCTCCGGCGTCATCGCCCGTCCCCGGCACGTAGTTCGGTGGCGATCTGGCGCCGGCCGGCGACCAGCGCCTCCAGCACCACCGCGACGCAGGCCACCAGCGCCAGGCCCACCGTGGGCAGTAGCACCGGCACCACCGTGGGCGACAGGGCGTTGCCGACCTCGGCACCGACCAGCGTGGAGATGTCGAAGGCCGAGCCGAGCAGTCCGACCGCCGCCGCGGCGACCAGACCGCCGCCGCGGCGACCAGACCGCCGCCAACGGCCGCCGCCAGGGCCTGTGGCAGTGCCTCGGCGATGATCAGTGCCAGCCCCTGCCGGGGCCGCAGACCCATGGTCCGCAACCGGGCGAGCACCGCCGCGCGGTCGGGCGCGGCCTGGAACAGCGTCAGCAGGACGGCGAGCAGGGCGAACCCCGCGCCGACGAACGCCGCGTACCGGAACAGCCGCCCGGCGGCCTGCTGCAACGGGTCCTCGGCGAGCTGCGCGGCGTACTCGCGGCTGCTGCCCACCGTGTACCCGGGAGGCAGCCCGTGGGTGCCCCGGCCCGCGGCCGCGGCGTCCTCCGCGATCAGCTTCGTGATGCCCGTCGGCTGGGTCAGGCCCCGCTCCAGGAGCGTCGCCCTGACCTGGTCGGGGTCGAAGTCGCCGACGCCGAGCCACTTGTTCATCCGGCCGAGTTCGGGCAGGCGCTGCGCGGCGTGGACCGGCGGGCACCACGACGAACGGCAGACCCGGGTCCGGCAGGGCCGGGGTGGCGGTGACGACCCCTGCGACGGTGGTGAGCAGGTCGTTACCGGTGAGCAGGTGCACCTTGGGCGTGCCGGTGGCCAGCCGCCCGGCCAGGTCACGGCTGAACAGTGCGGGCACCGGAGTGTCGGCGCCGCCGGGGGCACCGGCGAGCTTTGCCGCGTTGAACTCGCCGGCCCCGATGCTCCGGGCGATCTCCGCGTACGCCCGCGGCTCCGCGACCACCAGGACGGCCTTGGTGTAGTCCTGGTCGGCGCCGATGAACAGGGCCCTGGAGTCGACGCGGACCCCGGTCGAGGTCCGGACTCCCGGCAGTTCGGCGGCGGCCTTGGTGAACGACTCCGGCAGGGTGGCGTAGTCCGGGACGGTGATGGCGATGTCGCCGCCGGTCGCGGCCCGCGCGGCACGCATCCGGCTGTGCTCCACGGTGTCGAGCACGGTGGCGCCGAAACCGGTCGTGGTGACGGCGATCAGCAGCGCGAGCACCGGCAACGGGGACCGCCGCCGACGACCCGAGCCGTCGCGGGCGGCACGGGCCAGGCCCAGGAACCCGATCAGGCCGCGGCCGCGCTTCGTGAGTGCGGTCAGCCGCCCGAACACCACCGGCACGATCCTGGCCAGCAGCAGCCCGCCGGTCACGGCGAGCAGCAGCGGGGCGGCCGCCAACAGCGGGTCCACGTCGGACCCGGCGTGGCCGACGCCGCGTCGGCGGACCTCGGCCACGGCCACGACGGTGACGGCCACAACGGCGAGTTCGCCGATCACCCGGCGCAGGGTGCCGATCACCCGGCCCCGGCCGCGGGCCACCCGCTGACGCGACCACAGCAGGGCGACACGGGCCGGGAAGGCCAGCAGGGCGAGCAGCGTCGCGGCGAGGGCCGCCAGTACCGCGTGCCCCCACCGGGGGGTGGGCAGCAGCAGCACGGCGAGCAGCGTCCCGAGCGCGGCGGCGGGCAGGACGGTCACCGCACCCTCGCCGAGCAGACGCAGCACCACCCCGCGGCGTGAACCACCGCGGGCGTACAGCAGCCGGATCTCGGTGGCGCGCCGGTCGGCGCCGAGGACCGCGGCCAGGAGCAGCACCACGGTGGCGACGCCCGCGGCACCTGCCGGTCCGATCGCGCTCAGCGCCATCGCCGCGTGGTAGCGGGCGGCCGCCCGGGCGAGGACGTCGGGCAGGAAGGAGCTGATGCGCAGGTCCGCGCGCTTGGTCGCGGCGACCAGCGCCGTCGCGGCCTGTCCGGTCAGGAAGGGCTGGACGGCGGCGCGGATCCGGTCGAGCCGGTCGGCCCGCAGGGAGCCGGGGTCGACGGGCAGTCGCCAGAAGTCCTCGACGGTTTGGCCCCAACCGGTCAGCGCAGACAGGCTTGCGCCGTCGACGAAGCCGGTGGTCCGCCAGCGGTTGTCGCCGTTGGTGCCGAGGTTCAGGCAGGCTCGGTCCGGGCAGCCGAGGCCGTCCCAGAACGGGTCGAGCGGATCCTTGACGCGGTAGAAACCGGTCACCACGGCGGTCCGCCGCCCCGTGGGTCCGCCGGTGCCGCTGTCGACTACATCGCCGAGCTTGATGCCGACGGTGTCGGCGGCCGTCCGGCTCAGCACGATCGGCAGCGGGCCGGCGGCGGGCGCGTTGCCCGGCCACGTGCCGTCGGTGAGGGTCACGCGGTCGGCAAGGCCGTGCAGGTAGGCCAGGGAGAGCCCCGGGGCGGTCTCCTCGGCGAGCCGTGCGTACCCCGGGTTGTACATGTCGTTGAACGCGGTGCGGGTGCCGTGGGCCAGGCCCGACCGGGAGAGCGGGAGCTCCCTGCCGACCCGCGCGACGAGCTCCCGCTGCACGGCGTCGAGGCCGTCGGCGGTGTCGGTCGGCCGGGCTCGGGAGGCGGCGTGCAGGCTGGTCGGATAGATGCCCTGGTGGCTCACGTAGTCCGCGAGCGCCGCGTCCGCGTTCCGGTCCGCGACCCGGGGGAAGGCCGCCGCCAGGAAGACCGTGACGAGCACGAGGGCCGCCGTGAACAGTGCCGCGAGCGGGCTCGCGCGTAGCCTGGCGCGGACCCAGTGCGCGGGGCGGAGGGCGGGCCCGGGGGTGCCGGCTTCGGTGGTCACATCTCCTCCACGTGATGCGGCTGGGCGACCGCCTTTCTGCTTCCTACGGTGGAGTCCACCGGACGCGTTCATCGCTTCGGTCCGTGCGCAGTTCAGCTGCGGACGGACAAGGCCGAGGGGCCCGTCGGCGTTCGGATCAACGCCGACCGATCGCCGGATGACCGACGATGCTGTCAGATCCGACCGGGAGGCGGAAGGGATCTTCGCGAATCAATTCCGGTCCCGCCGGGATCCGTTGGACTTCTCTCCGCTACCTACAGGTCGAGCGGACAGCCCTTGACACTGACACCAGCCGACATGTCGTCGGACGGCCAGCCACCCGGGTCAGGGGAGAAGCGGCCGGACGGCCAGCCATTCCTGAAGCTGGTCGTGACTGCGACCGGGTCGTAGGTGTCCGATGATCAGGTCGAGGTGACCGGTCAGGTTCTTGAGGCGGCGTAGCTCACCGATCTGCTCGGCAGGCAGGGCCCGCCAGCGGGCGCCCAGAGCGCCGGCCTTCGCAGGATTCAGGGCGAGCTCGGCGAGGGTGTCGGCGGCAAGAGCGTCAGGGTCCCAGTTGGGGTCCTGGGCATCGGGACCGAGGTGGTCGATGATCCACGCCCGGAGCATGAAGTCGTTCTGGGCCATGCGTGCCTGTTCCCAGGGGGCGTCGCCGTGCAGGCGCGCGTTGACCCGCAGGGACAGTTTCGCCCATCGCTTGCGCTCCGCCGGTCCGAGGCCATCCTCGGAGCGGTACGCGCGCAGGGCGCTGATCTCCCGGATGCCCTCCAGCTCGCCACGATGCCGACCAGGACGCTCGGCGAACGCGGCGAGCTGGTCGAACGTCAACACGCTGAGGTCTTCGGCCGGTTCACTTGTCGAGGCGGTGTCCATGGACATCAGCCTGTACCACTGAACGACTGACCGCTCGGCCGGCCTCCCCGGTCAGCGTCCGAGCGGGGCGACCGGGGTGGCAGGGGCGGCCTGTGCGACCGGGGCGGCCTGCGCGACAGGCCAGCGAGGGCCGCCCGGGCTGCCCTGCCACGCCCACTGCTTCTCGGGGGTGACGGTGATCCCGTAGTCGTACAGCTCCGGCGAGCCGAGCGCCTCCCACTGGGACCAGGCGGTCATCACCTCGTCGCCGATCCGCCGCGGCCCGCCCTGGAACAGCACCGCGCCCCCGTCACCGTCCGCGGACAGCGCCGCCCACGAGCGGTCGCCGTCGTGGAACCAGACGTTGGCACCGTCCTCGCCCCGGCCCGTCAGAACGACGGCGTCCGGGACGGCGACCCGCACCGCGAAGCGCAGGTGCCAGTCGTCGGCCAGCGGCGCCGGATCGCGTTCCACGACCCGCCGCACCTCGGGCCCGCCACCCTCGCGCACCGCCGTGTACGTGGCGTGGTCACCGCGTGTCGGAGCCGGCCCGCGCCGGTCGGCCATGAACTGCGCCAGGCCCTGCACCCAGCCCGTCGCGCTGCGCCCGTCGTCGGCAACGGTGAGGGCGACGTGGCCGAGCCTGCCCCAGGGGTAGACGATCCGGCCGCCCGGCTTCGTCGCCTCCACCCAGCCCCACGGGACGGCGTCGACGGCGTAGGTGGCGTGGAGCCGGTCGACCCTGGCGCCGTCGGGCGGCCCCGCGTGGGTGGCGTCGCCGGCCAGCACCTCGGCGTCGACCCCGGCGGCCGCCAGGCGCCCGCGGGCGAACGCCGCCAGCCGCTCGTCGACCTCGGTCGACACCACCCGACCGGGTCCGGCCCGCCAGGCCGCCAGAGCACAGGTCCAGCCCTGCCCGCCGCCGACGTCCCACACCGTGTGCCTGGGCTCCAGCATGAGGCTGTCCAGCATGTCCGCCACCACGCCGGGCGCCGACAGACTGGAGGACGGCAGACCGTCGGTGACCTGGGTGATCGCCGCGCCGTTGACGTCGCCGTACAGCTCGTCCGCCCACCCGCCCGCATCAGTGGCGCGGTCCATCGCCACGTAGGCGCATTCGTCCCAGCGCCACAGCCGATCCGGTGCGAACAGGTCGCGCGGCAGCGCGGCCATGGCCTCCCGCAACCACGGCGAGTCCTCGGGCCACGCCCCGCCCTGCTCCATCGCCGCGTCCATCCGCACCCGACGCTCCACCAGGTCGGCGTCGGGGCTCACGACTTCTTGTGCTTCCCGCCCGACGGCGGCGCGGGAGGCACCTGCCCGTCCTGGTTGCCCGGCGGCGGGCTCCCCTTCTCAAGCGGCGCCGGCGGCTTCTGGTGATCGCCCATGCTGCTCCCCTTCCACATACACGCTGACTGGCCGACCATCCTGGCGCAGCCCGGCGCCAGCCGGTAGACGGCGTGCGGTCGCACTTCGAGGGCGTGCGGGTCTCGGGCGCGCGCATCCCGGGAGCGCGGCCAGGTACAGGCAGAGCCGGAGCCCGACGTGCCGCAGACAGCTCCCGCCGGGCGCCTCGCCGCACCGCAAGTACGGCGACGGAGCCCGCCGGGCCGCGGCAAGCCGTCAGCGGCGGTGGGCCGCACATGTCATCGCCCTCGTGCTGCCGGCGGCGCAGGCCCGCGAGGCACGGTGGCTTCGCTGGGCAGCGGGACTGGTGCCCGGTGTGCGGCGGGATCCTCCAGGCCGGGTTCGGGACCGGCTCTCGCTCAGTTCGCCGGCCGCGTGGAATGCTGCCCGGCATGATCAACTCTCCTGATACCGAAGCGCCGGGTGGGGCCTGGTCGTTCGCGGCGGCGCGTGAGCCGGCCGAGTTCCCCCTCGTCGGGGTCAACGGTGTGCCCGGTGTCGGGCACGCCGGGGACGGGAGGCGGACCCTGTGCGGGATCCGTGGCCAGTACCTGACGTTCTTCCTGCACCACTTCGAGCCGCAGGACCTGGCCTCGTGCCGGAAGTGCCGGGCGCTGGCCGAGGCGGCGCCGTCACGGCCGTGCGGGCAGGAGCGCCTGCACGACCTCCTCCTCCAGGAAGCCGACGACGGGCCGCTGCGGACAGACCTGCTCGCCGCGCTGCGCCGGGGCGCGCGGATCGCGTTCTGGGGCACCGGCCCGGCACACGGCCCCACCCGGTCCTACGCGCGGCTCGACCGGATGACGGAGGAGGCTGGCCCGGCCGCCGAGGCGCTCACGGCGGCCGGCACCTCCGTCACGCTGGCCCGCGTCGAGGACACCGACCAGCAGTACCTCGTCGTCCTGCCGCACGACGGCCGCGCCCGCATCGCGCGCGGTCCGGCGACTGCCTCTCCCGCCGCTTCGCCCACCCCTCCTGCGACGCCACCGCCCCCTCGGAACGCAGCGCAACCGGGCGACGGGCGGGACGGCCCGTGAGGCCTGCCCCGGTCCCGGCCGGCGCGAACCGTTCGGACCGACTCGACCGGCCGTTGCCTGGCCGCCGTCGACCCTTTCGTCGCCGACCGGACCGAGGAGAACCGGACCGTGGTGCGGGAGGCGTTCCTGGCCATCCCGGCGCCTCGTAGCGCCGATACGCGCTGGGCGACATGGACAGAAAGGACGCACCGCTTCGGGTGCTGGTGACAGGGCCCGGGCGTGGCAGGGCAGCCCGGCTCCGGTCGGGAGCTGTCCGATACTGCGCAGGGCGGTAGTCACGGGATGGCCATGGGCGACGTGGGTGGTGTCTACGTCTTCGTCTGCCGTGCTTGCCCCCGCTGGCCCACGATCCACCGGTACGACTGCTGAACTCCCGCGAGTCGTGGCGTTGCCGGCCTGCGGTGCTGGCACACCGGCCCGAGCGCTCCCGCAGTCGCTCGGGGTGCGGGTTGAACCTGCCGACCGGCAGGTAGGGCTCGATCATCGTCCGCTGATCGTCCGCGAGTTGCCGACGCGTCACAACCAATGGTCCTCCCTGTTCCGCTCTCGGAGGAGGGTGGAACCACAAGACTGGTCACGACCTCACACAGGCCCTCATTCCCGTACGTCGTGGCGGTTGGTGAACCAATGAGGTCCGCCATCCCGTTGAGACATGTACCTGACCGCCCTCCGATCGAGAGTTGGCTGCCATGACCTCGAAACGTGTTGTCCAGTCCTCCGTACTGACCGCCGTCCTGGCGCTGAGCGCCGGCTTGGCCCTGGCTCCCGCGGCGCAGGCCGCCGCCCCCTACGCCGGAACAGCGCAGTCGGCCACCCCGGCGGCGTCCGCCGGCTACGCGGTGCGCAGCACCAAGGTCACCCTGTCGAACCAGACCAGCAGCATGCTCTACCTCGGCTCGGCCACCCTGGCCCACGGGTGCTGGACCGCCGGCAGTCCCCTGCCCCCGAGCTACATCCTGCCGAACGTGGCCCCCAGCTGGAAAACCGAGTCGTGCGGGTTCCTGACGGGTACCGAGGGGCAGATCAGCTTCGGCGTGGACACCTGGAACGGGTTGATCCACTGGAGCAATCCCTATGCCGGGTCGAACATCAACGAGTGCACTGTCGGCGCGGGCCTCACGTGTGAGGTGATCGGCGGCAAGGGGAACACCGCCGAGGTCACCTTCGTGGTGCGGCGCGCCTGAGGCCCGACCACGCCTGGTCGTGCGGAAGCTGCCGTCCTCGCCGTCGCCGCCCGCCATTCGTCCTGCCACGATTGCGACTTGATCGGGCTTCAGATCCATCCGGGCGGGCTGTCGGAACCGTCTCGGACAGCGCGCCGGTTCTGAGTGGACCTCTGCGGGCGGCGACCGCGGTCCGGCTGCGCCGCGCCGGCCGCGGCGGCATCCGCACGCCCTTGCTGCGTCCGCATTCCGCACCAGGGCTGCCAGGGCGTGACGTTCCCGGTCGTGGACGGAATGAGGATCGGCTGCCGCCCCTGAGCCGAGCACCGCCTCAAGAGTGCTAACTTAGGCAAGCCTAACCAAGAAGCGCGACCACACAGCCCAGGGGGGCACCATGGCAGACCAGCCGACCCGCCGGACACCGCAGGCCCGTGAAGCACAGGTGCTGCGCACCGAGCGGATCACACCGCACATGGTGCGTCTGGTCCTCGGCGGTGCGGGGTTGGAGGACTTCGACGCCGCCGAGTTCACCGACCACTACGTCAAGGTGCTCTTCACGCCCGAGGGTGTGAGCTACCCGGAGCCCTTTGACATGGCGCGGATCCGCGAGGAGTTCCCGCCGGAGCAGCGGCCGATCACCCGGACGTACACCGTGCGGGCCTGGGACCCGGCCCTGCGCGAGCTGACCATCGACTTCGTGGTGCACGGCGACGAGGGCCTGGCCGGGCCATGGGCGGCCCGCGCACAGCCCGGCGAGACGGTGCGCTTCCTGGGCCCCGGCGGCGGCTACGCCCCCGACCCGAGTGCCGACTGGCACTTGCTGGTCGGCGACGAGAGCGCGCTGCCCGCGATCGCCGCGGCGCTGGAACGGATGCCGGCCGATGCCGTGGTGCACGCCTTCGTCGAGGTCGCGGACGCCGCGGAGGAGCAGAAGATCGTCTCGCCCGCCGGGGCCGAGATCAGCTGGCTGCACCGCGGCGCGCGCCCGGTGGGCGAGGCGCTGGTCGAGGCGGTGGGCGCGCTGGAATTCCCCGCCGGCGCGGCATCCGCGTTCGTGCACGGCGAGGCAGGCTTCGTGAAGGAACTGCGGCGCCTACTGCGCGTGGAGCGGGGCATCCCGCGCGAGCGGATGTCGGTCTCGGGCTACTGGCGGTCAGGTCAGAGCGACGAGGCCTGGCGGGCGGCCAAGCGCGAGTGGAACGCCCAGGTGGAGGCCGAGCAGGAGCAGGCCGAACAGGAGTCGACCGGCTGATCCGCGCCGCCGGGTAGCCGCCCGTGTTGCGTGGACGCGGAGACCGTGGTCGCCCCGCGCGAGTTCGCCGGCGACGGCCACCGTCGGAACGCGGAACTCGTCGAGTACACACCCGACGGGGAGGCGGTCCTGGCCGGCGGCACGGCGCTGCTCGGAGCGCGGGTGGAGGCGACGGCCGCCGGTTTCGTGACGGGCCTGAGGTTGGTCAGGGCGGCGCTCGGGTTCTTCGGCGGCCAGGAGCTGCAACTCGACCTGGCGGAGTTCGGCTTCAACCTGACGGTCCCTCTCCGTCCGGGCCCGTCGGGATGTCCGACCGGCCCGAAGGGTGCTGGCGAGCGCAGGCATCCACCTGGTGCGGGGACCGGTCCCGGGCCGGGTGCTCCCGGGGCCGGGGTGCGCCGTCCAGCCGGGCGGCGGCAGGGCGGCTTCACACCTGGAAGCTCTGGATGTTCGATGTCGTGCTCGTGAAGCCGTTGGTCGAGATGACCCTGACCTGAACCTGTGTCCCCGGGGGGAACTGGCTGTGGTCGATCGTGATCGTCGGGTTCTTCAGGCCGACCCCGACGGTCTGCCAGGTCCGTCCGCCATCCGTGCTCACCTGGGTCGCGAAGGTCTGACCGTCCTGCGGGGCCGGGCCGAAGTCCAGGGCCAGCCCGACGTTCCCGTCCTGTGCCGTCGTCGGACGGGCGCCGCGCAGGGCCGGGGCCGGGGCTCCGGGGCGGAAGGTGTCCACGACCTGCCCTCCGACGAGCAGTTCGACGGACGCCGGATCGGCCCCCACCGGGAGGACCTCGTCGACCAGGCCGGTGCGGTCCTGCCCCGGCTCCGGGTCCGACGACAGCTTGACCGTGACCGGGAAGTCCTGCGGCGGTGCACCGCCTGCCTGCTGGATCCGCAGCACCACCGGCACCTCGCCGTCCGGGCCGGCGCCGTCCGGCTGCCCGGCCCGTCCGGCGGAGGCCGGCTGGGCCGGTTGTCGGGCTGCGGCCGACACCGGATTGACGAAGCGGATGTCACCGGCGCGCTGGGTGAGGTTGACGGTCCCGATCACGCTGACGAGCTGCCCGGTGTCGGGCCCCGCTCCCCGTGCCGCTTCGTCGGCCGCCGGCATCGGGGCCGCCGCGGCGGTCACCGAGAGTTGCGGGAACCGGTCGTCGGGGCGGCCGCCGGTTCGTGTGGTGACTCTCAGTTCGTGGGCGGCCTCGCGCAGCGGAGCCACTGGGGTCGGCGCCGGGGCGCCGGCTGCGAGGGAGTCCTCGGCCAGCAGGCGCTGGCGGATGCCCTCGTAGGTGTAGCTGCAGGGCCACTGGGAGTTGCAGTAGGTCATGACGTCGTGCCACGGCACGCCCGGCCGGGCGGCCATCGGCAGATTCAGCTGGGGGTCGCCCACGTCGAAGCCGGCGTAGCTGTTCGCGTCGTTGGCCAGCTGTCCGTTCTGGAACGGGTAGTTCTGCAGGTCGTCCTTCGATTCTCCGCAGAATCCGGGGTGCTTGCGGCCGTAGGTGTGGCCGAGTTCGTGCCCGCCGTACCAGTCGGCGTACGTGCCGTCGAAGTCCCAGCCCCACGTCGCGGCACCGCACGGCGCCGAGGCGACGGTGGTGGGGTCGGGTGTGGCGGGCACCCCGGAGGCGCATCCGCGCATGAAGAACCCGCCGTCGGCCGCCTGGCCGAGGTAGTGGGTGCGCCGGTCACCGCCGGCGCTGATGTCGAGCGCGCGGATGGCGGCGAGCTGGGCGTTGGTGTCGGTGCACTGGAACGGCGGGGTGGCGGTGACGTCGATGATGGTGTGCGGCGCTTCGATGACGTCGGCCACCGGGTAGGCGCGCTTGAGCCAGCTGATCAGGAAGGTGTAGTCGATGTCCCGCGGGGTGTAGGTCACGGGCGGGTTGCCCATGGTGTAGCGCAGCCCCAGGACTCGGACCCGGAGCGGCGGGGACTGCGTGAACCAGACGGCGGTGGCGCCGGGCGGCGTGTTGAACGGGACGCCGGCGCCCGTCATGGTGTCGGTCAGGGCGATCGAGCTCACGCTGAGTGCCCCTTCGGCCGTCAGTGCGCTCGGCACGACGAAGTTGAGGCTCAGGCCGGCGTCGGCTCGACGGGTGGGTACGTCCTTGGGCGCGGTCGGATCGAGGGAGACGGTATTGGCCGAGGAAACGGTGATCGGGGTGTCGGTGGGTGATCGGAGCAGGGTCACGGTGCCGTTCACGCCGGTGGCGGGGCCGCTCGCGCCGCTCACGTAGGCGCGGATCACGGTGACCTTGCCGGCGATCAGGGTGACGCTGTGCTGGAGGTCCTGAATGGCCTGGGTGACCTCCGTGGCGTCCAGCACGGCGAGCGTCTGAGTCGTCATGGCTGACTCCTTGGACGAGCGTTCCGGCCCTTTCAGGCTATGCCGCTCAGGGGCCGTTCGCCTGTACGGCGGCGGCGCCAGAAGGGGCTCAGGGGCCAACGTTGCTCCTGGGTATAGGCGTACCCGTGATTGCTTCGGTAGGCCGCCGCGATCCCGTCCAGGAACGCCGTGTAGTCGGCGAGCGCTGTCGTCGTCCGTCCCCCGTCGGCGAGGCAGTCGGCCACGGCCCGTCCGGCGCGGGCACCGGTGTGCAGCGCGGTGAGGATGCCCTGCGAGGAGAGCGGGTCGAAGGCGAGGGCGGCGTCCCCGGCCGCCACCCAGCCGGGCCCGGCCGCCGGGGTGAGCCGCAGGCCGTGAGCCGGCGCCCAGCGCGGCACGGGTGTCGCGGCCGGACCGTGCCCGGTCAGGCGGCGCCGGACGTGGACGGTGCGACTGAGCGCGTGCCAGAAGCCCTGTGGGGTGCGCAGGGACGGGGTGGCGAGGTCGGCGTCGGTCAGATGGGCGACCAGGCGCCCGGCCGGGATCCGGGTGGTGTACCACCAGCCGTGCGGCGCCGCCTCCACCAGGGTGCGGGCCTCGGCGTCCGCCGGGTCCGACGGTTGGCCCTGGTCCGAGGGTTGGCCTGGGCGCGAAGGGCGCGACGGGCGGCGGTCGGGGAACACGACGTACGCGGCGATGAGCCGGTCCTGCCGCCAGCGGCGGCCGTTGCGGCGGCCGATGACACAGCGTCGGCCGGTCGCGTCCACCGTCCAGCGGGCGGACAGCTCCGTCACGGCGCCGGTGGCCGGCTCGCGGACGGTCAGCCGGTCGTCGAGCCGGTCCAGTACGGTGGCCTGCCGCAGTTCGGCACCGGCCGCGACGGCCGCGTCCCGCAGGAAGGCGTCGAAGCGGAGCCGGTCGAGGTGCCAGCCGTGGCCGTACGGGTCGAACAGGTGGCTGCGGCCGTGCAGCGCGGCCGATCCCCAGGCGGCGTACGTGCCGGTGGAGACGGGGTGACCGGAGGCCAGGAAGGCCTCCAGCAGCCCGAGGTCGCCCAGCAGCGGTCGGGCGGCGGGCGGCAGGAACTCCCCGATCTTGAACACGGGTTGGGCGGAGAACACGGCGGCGGACGCGACCGGGGACGCGACCGGAGACGTGGTGGCGGACATGGCAGGGGACGCGACCGGAGACATGGCCGGGGACGCGGCGCCCGGCCGGTGCCGGCCGCCTCCGCCGTCCAGGAGCGTGACGCGGTGGCCGGCCCGGGCGAGGACGAGCGCCGCCACGGCGCCCGCCGGTCCGCCGCCCGCGACCACGGCGTCGACCGGACCGGACGGGCGCACGCGAACCGGCGGGTGAGGGGTCACCGGTTGGGCCGCAGGCGCTTGACCTTGTCGATGAACCCGACCGAGACCTCCTCGTCGGGGGCGTCCGCCATGGTGGCCGCGGTGGCCAGCGCGGCCGCGCCCAGAGCCGGGTCGGCGCCGCGGTCCACGTGCACGGTCATCAGGTTGCGCCCGGCCGGCGGGGCGGGCTCGGCCGGGAAGCTCACCTCGGACTCCACCAGGACCTCCGCCGGCAGCCGGGGGTCGTCGGTGGGGCCGACCCGGCGCTCGACCACCCCGAGCTTGCCGAAGTCCTGCACCATCGCGTTGATGGCGGCCATGTAGTCGCGGGGCAGCCAACGGAGCCAGGTCCGCCGGTTCTGGAACGCGGCCAGGCGGTCGGCGATCGGGCGGGTGGTGTCCATCACCACCTCGTAGTCCTCCTCGGCGAGCACGTGGTTGGGCACCCGGGCCGGCCAGAAGGTCGGCAGGTACGGGTCGTACGGGCCGAAGCCGAGCGAGACGCTGTACTCGTAGCCCGACCGGCAGCTCGCCGTGTCGGTCTGCCACGGCACCGCCATCCACCGGGTCAGGCCGCCTGGGCCCTGGGCGTGCAGCGGGCCGTCGAGGGAGAGCGCGAGCTCCGGCGTCAGCGTCTGGCCGTAGTCGGGCGGGGCAGGCGCCAGCGGGTCGCGGTGCCGCACCCGGAACGGGCTGCTGTACAGGGTGATGTGGCGCATCGGCCAGGTCAGCTCGCAGCCGGGGTGGAAGGCGTCGGCGAGGCAGAACGACAGGGCCGCCCGGTCGAGGGTCCCGGGCTGTTCGGCGAACGGGACGTCGTCGAGGGCGGCGGGCGGCGCGGCCGTCGGGTCGTAGTCGTCGGCGAAGTCCCCGCGGGCCCACCGCTGCAGGAGGCGGTACTGCAGCGCGGAGAGCGTCATGTGCTGGCGCACGGACTGGGGCGGCAGGTTCATCGCGTCGCCGTAGACCGCAGGCCAGGGCACCGGCGACATGCCGTCGCGGTTGTAGTCGCGGACGGAGAGCCAGATCTGCCGGCGCAGCTCCCGCTGGACGGGCGAGGGGTCGGCCAGCGCGGCGACCCGGGCGGGGTCGAGGAGGTACTCGCGCCCGCCGAAGCCGAACTGGGTGGACAGGCCCTTGTTGACCCACTGCAGGCCGGACAGCCGGCGCAGCACGGGCAGCACGTCGCGGGTGAACGAGACCTGCTGCGGTTCGGGGAGCTGCCCGGCGCTGAAGAAGGAGTCGCGCACCAGGTCGTACATCGTGCGCACCGAGGCGAGTTCGGGCGCGTAGTTGGGGGGCGCGGTCACCACCCAGGCCGGCTCGACCGGGATCGGCCGTCCGTCGATGCTCACCTCGGCGGTGACCGGGCCGTCGGAGGTGTCGTCGTACCAGCCGTCGTTGTTGGCGAAGGTGTCGGCGGGGGTGCCGGTGGAGGAGGCCGAGACGCCGTGGCCGCCGAGGAAGACCAGCCGGCCGCCGTCGTCGGTGCGCAGTTCCCCGAGGTAGACCGGTTTGCCCATGAAGGTGCCGGTGTCGAAGCGGTACTCGGGTTTGTCGGAGCGGTTGCGGCCGCGCACCGAACGGGGGCCGGGGTCGATGACCAGGAGGTCCGTGCGCTGGTCGGCCTGGATCTTGGGGTTGCGCAGGTTGCTGTCGTCGGCTTGGTTCGCCTCCGGGATGTCGAGGGCGATCTGGAACTGGTACCAGGCCGCCTTCGCGTTGGCGACGTGTACGGTCCAGCGCAGGTCGGCGTTGTCGGCGGTCAGTTCGGCGACCGGCTCGCCGGCGGCGTTGTAGCCGTACACCCGGAACCGGACGCCCTGGCGCTTCAGGGCGCCGGTGACGTCCTTGTAGCTCCCGACCGGCAGCGGGGCCGGATCGTCGACCTCGGGGCCGAGGACGAAGTCGTCCATCGTGCTGTCGCCGACCCGGGCCACGCCGATGGCCGGGTGCACGGCGGCCCGGACGATCCGGGTGTCGCGGGCCGCCGGCGGGGTGATCTGCGGGCGGGCGGGGCCGGGCTCGGCCGTCGGGACGCCGTTCACGTCGCGGCGCTGTTCGGCCGAGGCCAGGTACACCGTCCTGCGCACCTCGGCGATGCTGCCCACCGGGGTGTGCTCGGCGAGAGCGTGCCACGGGTTGAGGGAGAGGTTCTCGCCGTACGCGGCCTGGCCGCGGGCCGTGACGTCCTGCTGCTGGAAGGTCAGCCGGGCCACCTTCACCGGGGCGCTCTCGGACTCCTCCCACCGCACCGTCGCCTGGTCCAGCGGCATCTTCTCGTCGTCGGTGCGGAACTGGAGCATCAGGTCGAAGGCCGCCGGACCGGCCTTGAGCCGGTGGACCAGGTCGGCGCCGAGGTAGGTGGGGTCCTCGTCGGGCGGTGTCGCCGCCGGGTCGGCCGGCTCGCAACCGGCGGGCACCAGCTTGTACTTGACGAAGCGGTCCGGTCCGAAGGCGTAGGGCAGGACGCCCCAGTAGGTGGCGGTCAGCACGCTCTGCTCGAACGTGGCCATCGCGTCGAGGATCCCGGCGGTGACCGGATGGGCTTCCAGGTACTTGTCGTAACTTCCGTCGATGACACCGGCCTTGGTGAACTCGCACATGTCCTGGGCGGTGTCGACGAAGAAGACGTCGAAGTTCTGCAGCAGCAGGTCCTGGGTGCCGGCCTCGGCGTAACCCTCCAGCAGCTTCGGGCCGGGCACGCCGAACAGCTTGATGCCGACGCCGAGGGTGGTCTTCAGGTCGGGAGCGCCGGGCACGGTGTCGCTGGAGAACCGCACCCAGGCGGGCAGGCCGCCGGCCTGGGTGCGGGCGCTCTCCAGGAACCCGACGCGCAGGTCCGACGGCAGGTCGTCGGTGACGGTGAGCGTGCCGCGGGCCACACCGTGCGGCTTGAGGAACACCGGCCGCTTGACGGGGTCCTGGCCGCGGGCCATCCGCACGCCCTGGGTCAGGTCCACGAACATCTGCTTCAGTGCGCCGGCCGCGTCCTCGGCGCAGCCGGGCAGGGGCGGCAGCCCCGCGGTGTCGTCGAAGGGCTCGGGGGTCCCGGTCATGTTGTGCTCCCGTCGGTGCGCTGGTGGAGGGGTCCAGGCCGGTGGAGCACCTCGGTCGACGTCGCGCGGCTTCCGGACCCCGGTCAATCGTGCACAGACCTTCGAGGGGCTGCGCGCCGACGTACGCCCGAAACGACCAGGCGGCGGGCCCGCTGCGCGCCGCCTCACTCCAACCGGCCAGCAGCGCTCGCCCGCCCCGGGGTCCCCCTGGCAGCGTCTTCGGTGACCGGTGCCGTCAGTGGCCCGGTCGGCCCGGCCGACTGCCCCGAGGAAAGGAAGGTCCATGACCAGAAGAGGATTCAGTGTCACCGTCCAGGGCGACCTGGAGGGGGACGTGCTGCAGCGGATCGGGGACACGGTGCGAAGGCTCGTCCTCGACCAGGTCGCCGAGCTCGACCTCGCGCCGCCGCTGCGCGAGGTGCCGCTCGGCGGGGCCGGTTCTGCCGGCGACGCGGTGGACGCGCTGCTGAAGCGGCCGGGGCCGATCGGGTTGCAGATGGAGCAGGAGTAGTAGTGACCGAGACCGAGGCCGGCCCGGCCCGAGCCGGGGCGACCTGCCCGAGCAGCCTGTGCGCCCCGGGCCACCTGCTGCTCGGCATCGTCCGGCAGGACGGCACCGTCGCCGCACTGCGCCCGCCGCTGACGGTGGACGCCGAGTTCACGGCCCGGGCCTCCGCCCCCGGTCTGCGCCCGCCCGAGGCACGGTTCCGCTTCGCCGGGCCCTGCGTCGAAGCGGCCTGCGGCCAGTGGGAAGGGTCCCGCTGCTCGCTCGGCGACGCGGTGGCCCATGCCGCGTACGAGGTGGGCGCGGACGACCCGGACGCTCCGCTTCCCCCGTGCGCCGTCCGCTCCACCTGCCGCTGGTGGCAGCAGAGCGGTTCCGCCGTATGCCGAGTCTGCGACCGGATCGTGCACACCATCAAAGCGCCCGCCGAGACCACCAGTTCGAGGACACTCTCGAAGCCTGGGATGTCTCCGTCCTGGCCCGGGTCTCCTCATGGCAGTGAGGAATGCACCGCTGATGCTTCAAGTCCCCGCGCGGCCGGATCGGGCCCTGTCGCCCGCGCGAGCGCCCCCGCGGCAAATCAGCGGAGTCACCGAAGGGCGATTTCATAACAGCTTGTCTTCACTATGAATACTCAGAGTGACTGCTATATGTGGGTACATGACACATGAACAGCACTCGGCGCCTCCTGGGCAGCGCCCGCGGCGCGTCCGGACGGCCCGGCTCGCCGCAGGGGCCCTGGCCCTGATGGTCGGCGCCGCAATGCCCCTGTGCCTGGACACCGGCACCCAGGCGCAGCCTCGGGCCGGCGGCTCGCCCCTGGTCAGCGAGACGTTCACCCAGGCCACCGCCCCGGAGTTCACCGGCGTGGGGTCGGCCTGTCTCACCGGCGCGCCGGCTGCCGCCGCGCCCGGCCCCGGGGGCCATCCGCTGGGCGGCTGCCCGGGCGGCGTGGGCCCGGTGCCGCCCCCCGACGGCGCGCCGCACGGCTATCTGCGGCTGACGGACGCGTCCAACGACCAGGCCGGCGCGGTCCTCTACAACAACGCGCTGCCCGCCAACCAGGGCCTCGATGTCACCTTCGACCAGTGGCAGTACGGGAGCACGACCCCGGCCAACCCCGCTGACGGCATCTCGTTCTTCCTGGTGAACGGCGACGGCGCGCTGGCCCACCCCGGCGCCTTCGGCGGCAGCCTCGGGTACGCGCAGAAGCTTCCCGACGACGACCCCACCGCCACCTTCCTGCTCGGTGTGGACCGTGGCTACCTGGGCGTGGGGCTCGATGTCCTCGGGAACTACTTCGGCGACTGGGAGCACCGCGGCAACGGCTGTCCCACCCGCTCGCCCGCCGGGACGGCGTTCCGCGTCCCCGGTCCCGGGGCCAACATGGTCACAGTGCGCGGCCCGGGCGACGGGATCGAGGGCTACTGCTTCCTGACCGCCACCACCAGCAACTTCAGCACCACCGCACCCTGGCCGTCGACGCTCCCGGGCACCCTGCAAGGGCCGCTCACCGCGCTGCCCCCGGGGGCCACCCCCGCCCAGGCCGAGACCGCGCTCGAACCCTCGCGCCGCCGGGTCCATGTCGAGCTCACCCCGACGCCCGCCCCGGTGCTCACCGTGTCGGTCGACTTCAACGACGGCACCGGCTCCCACCAGGTGCTCAGCATGCCCGCCCCGCAACCGGTGCCCGCCACCTACAAGTTCGGGTTCGCGGCCTCCACCGGCCTGTTCACCGACGTGCACCTCATCCGCAACGTGGTGGTGAGCAGCAACCAGCCGCTGCCGCAGTTGAACCTCGTCAAGCAGGTCCGGCAGCCGCTGCCCGGTGACCTGGTGGCCGGGACGCGGGTGCCGTACGACTTCGTGGTCACCAACTCCGGTGCCACGGACATCACCGGCCTCGCCGTCAACGACCCGAAGGTCGGCCCGGTCTCGTGTCCCACGACGACGCTCGCGAGCGGTCATACGGTCACCTGCACGGCCACCTACACCGTCACCACCGCCGACGTGACCCACGGTTCCATCGTCAACACGGCCACCGCGACCGGCACCTCGGGCGGCCAGCCGGTCTCCTCGCCGCCGTCCTCGCAGAGCGTGCCGATCGAACGGCCGCCCGGCCTCGCCATCGAGAAGCAGGCGCAGACGCCCGGCCCCTACACGGTCGGGCAGACGGTCACCTTCCGCTACACCGTCCAGAACACCGGGGGCACCGAGCTGACCGGCGTCCACGTGACCGACGACCACGTCGCCGACATCACCTGCGCCTCGACCACGCTCGCCCCGGCGGAAAGCCCGGGCGACCGTACCACCTGCCACGGCACGTACACGATCACCGAGAACGACGCCACGGCCGGCTCCGTCACCAACACCGCCACCGCCACCGGTACGGCGAACGGCCAGCCGGTCACGTCCCCGCAAACCCAGCTGACGCTGCCGATCGGGGCGCCGCACCTCACCCTGAAGAAGCGGGTCCTCTCGCGCGGCCCCTTCGCCGTCGGAGACACGGTGGAGTACTCCTACACGGTCACCAACACCGGCAGCACCGACCTGCACGGCGTGCTGGTCGACGACGACCGCATCGCCGACGTCAGCTGCGCCGCGACCACGCTGACGCCCGGGGCCAGCACCACCTGCCACGGCACCTACACGATCACCCTGGCCGACATCGAAGCCTGCAAGACGGCCCACAACCGCGGCGGCGCCGAGAAGGGCTGCGACATCACCAACGTGGCGTTCGCGGCGGCCACCGACCCGCACGGGAACCCGATCGTCAGCGAACCCGCCAAGGCCACCATCACCGTGGGAGAGAAGAAGGACTCCTACTGCCACAAGCACCCCGGCCACGGCCACTGCCGCAAGGGACTCACCGAGCCCGCGCCCGACCAGGAAGACGACTGACGACACCTCGCCACCCCCGGCCCTCGCGCCCCCTTCCCTCATCGTGTGTTCAGGCGCCGCTTCGTCTAGAGTCCGGGCCGGTCGGCGTTCCACCCCTTCGGTAGGGCCTCGTCGCAGAAGACGCAGACGAAGTCCTCCTCGCGCACGATGTTGAGTTGCCGGCAGGACGGGCAGCGGCGAAATACCATCTCGTGCGTGAAGCCGGACGGGCGAACGACCCTGGCCTGGTCCAGGGCGCCGGCGACGGCCGGCCACGAGCTGACGTCCGGGCAGTAGTCGGTCGACTGGTTGCCGACCTCGTCGACCGCCCACCGCCCGGACCCCTCGCGGAAACCGGCCTCACCGGCGCCCAGGACCATGTCTCCACCGGCGGACGCGCCACGTGCTCACCGCGGCGCAGGGCCTCGGCCCGGCCTGATCGACAACGAAGATGAAGGGCTCGGACAACACGCTCCCCGGTTCCACCACGTCGGTGTGTTCTCCGGGTGTTCGGAGATCTGCCGCTGACGTCGTCGACCCCGACGCGGCCCAGTCTGAGCTAGGTTCTCCCCATGGCAGACATAGACCCGCTGGTACCTGTCCTTGCCGGGATGGTTGTCGACAGCGTCTGGCTTCCTCGACAGCTGCGACGACGACGAAGTGGATCCCGACTCCGCGGTGAGGATGCTGGAGAGCGTGGCCTCGGTGCTCAAGGGCCTGCCGTCCGAACAGCTCGACAGGTTCCTGGTGGTGCTCAGGAGTCTGGCCGAAGTGGAGCCCGAGCCCAGTCGGCGGGAGTTCTTGGAGGCGTTCCCCTTCACCTGCGGCTTGGTGGAGGAAGAGTCCTGCGCAGTCGAGACGTCTCCTGGCACGCTGGTGACATGAACGATCTCCAGGATCGGGAGCCGATTGATTCGCTCGTTGCCGCGGATTCTCCCTCATGGAGCGTCAGGGCCGCTGCAGGGCGTCGGCTGGCGGTAGTACCTCATATCGAGGACGTCGCCGAAGTCCTCCACCGCCTTTTGCTCGATGTTCAAGACACCGCAGTGACCTCGGAGACAGCCGTGGCCTTGTTGGCACGTGAGGACCTACCGGGTCTACGCGCCGTGCTCGCCGCCCTAGCCAACGCGACCAACCAGGGAACCGCTGACCAGCTCAGCGCAGAGCTTGACTGTGACCCGCGCTGGATGACCGGCAACGGCATGACCGAGCTCATCCGTCAACTCAAGACGCTGACGTCGGACGCAGATTCAGGGGTTCGCGACGAGGCCCAACGGCGACTCTCACTCCTACGACAGAACAACTGACCTGCGGTGGTCCGTCACCACTGGCGCAAACTGCCGTCGGCCCACCTTCGGTGACACGCGGTCCAGGTTCCCTGGCACAGGTCAGGGGGCGTTCAAATGTACGCAGCTGAGGAGAGCGAAGGCCGTAGGCCGAAGCTGGGTCTGATGACGGCACCGACGCCACCTCGCCGTGTGCGCACTCACTGGCTTCCCTGTCTCCGCGCTCCGGTCCGGACCGGGGCCGGTGTGGATCGTGTCCGTGTCGATGGCGTGGGGGAGCACAGCGTCGGCGGGTTCGGTGTTGTCGGATTCCGTGAGGCCCGCCGTCCCTGTCGACTCCTTCGGTTCCGTCGGGACCGGAAATTCTTCGGTGTGCTCCCGTCCGGGTAACCCCGTTCAGGGCTCCGGGACAGGAAGATTTCCTGTCCCGCATGTCGGTGCCGTCACCGCAGGGGGCTTGTGAGACGAAGCCAGTCCGGCTGCTGCTCCGTTCGGCGCCGGGTTTCCGAGGGCGCAGGCCCGTTGGGCTGTTCGCAGGTGCTGGTGGCGACGGCGGTCGCGCCACCATTCCAGTCGGTCGTGTGAGGCCTGGGGGAAGACGGCGTTGAGTACGGTCCAGGCCCCGGCAGGTGCGGCAAGGAGCAGGATCGCCCACCAAGGGGTGTGGTTGTGGAGCAGGAGGACCGGTGAGATGACACCGGCGGTCCCGGCCAGGGGCAGGGTTCGGTTGCGTTTGTCCACCTGAAGCCTCTCTCTCCTCAATGACGGCGGGGGCTGCTCGTCCCGCGTGTGACAGCGTTCCTTCACCGAGTCAGGGGCGATGCAGTGTTGTCCTGTTGTGTGCCCAGGGTGGAGAGGTCTCTTCCACCGTGGTGGAGAGGGATGGAAGGTGTCGTCGGTTGCTCAAATCCATCGTCGAAGGGGTTGTCGATGCTGAGGGACTACTCGGTGAGGTCGCTGGCGAGGAACTCGCCGGCCTGCCGCCAGCTGTTCCGGCGGTGCCCGCCGCCCTGGCGCGCTGTGTCCCGGGGTGCTGGGCCGGTTGGGTTGACCACCTGTTAGCGTGCGCGAATGGAAGATCTGGGAGCTGTGGTTTGGCCGCCTGAGCCGGTCAGGACCGGGAGGCTCGTGCTCCGTGAGTCCGAGGTCCGGGACCGTGCGGCGTTCATCGAGCTGCTCGCCTCGCCGGAGGTGCACGCCTACCTCGGTGGCCCCCGGCCGCGTGACGAGCTCGAGCGCGAGATGTCCGGGGCGCCCGAGCGGTGGCCCGGGAGTTTCGTCGTCGACCTCGACGGGTCGATGATCGGCCAGATCCTGCTCAGGAGGGCGACGGGGCACCGCCGTCCGGCTGCCGCGGGGAAGGTCGATCTCGGCTACCTGTTCCTGCCGCGGGCGTGGGGACTCGGGTACGCCGCCGAGGCCTGCGCGGCGGCACTCGGCTGGCTCGCCGGTGCGCTTCCCGGCGAGCCGGTGGTGCTCACCACCCAGAGCGCCAACGTCGGCTCGATGCGTCTGGCGGCGAAGCTGGGGTTCACCGAGGTGGAGCGGTTCGAGGCCTGGGGCGCCGAGCAGTGGCTCGGCATGCGCTCCCCGGCCACGCCGTCCGATTGAGCCTGCGTCGCAACCGCCGGGGAGCACCCGCCCGCCTGCGCGCGGGAGGCGCTGCTGTGGGTTCTCGTCCGAATGCCGTCAGGAGCCGGCGCACCTGTCGTTCTCTTGTGGCGGAGAGGGGCGCTTCTCGCGCGTCCAGGCGGGCGTGGGCCCGGCGCGCGCGTGTCGGTAGTGGTCGTCGCGACGGATGCGCCGTCCGCGAACTGGCGCGGAGCAGCACGGGCCCCTGTCCCGGTACTCCAACGGGCTCGGCATCCGAGCGCAATCCCGGTCCTTTGGAAGGACCGTCAAGTACCCTGCCAGGCATCGTTCTCGACCGGCTGTTCTGTCGGTGGCGGCGGCTAAGGTCCGTATGCCTGTCCGCCGTCCGAAAGAGATGCCTCGATGGTTCGTGTCACACCGCAGCGCCGGGTGGATATCGCCGCGGCCTTCCCGGAACTGGTGCCGTTGGCGCGGCAGACGGCGCGCCTGCACCCACGGTTGGGCGAGCCGACCGTCCACGACAGTTCGGTCGGGGGCCCGTTGCTGTGGCCGGTCAGTGAGCCGTGGCCGGTGTGCGAGGGCCCGCATCCGGAGGAGGACGAGGGCGATCTGCCGGTGTCGATGGCCGATATCCGGCGGCGCCGGGAGCTCTATGAGACCCATCCCGACGACCGGGAGGAGGCGGCCCTGGACGCGACGTCCGCGGGACATCCGTGGAGCCGGAAGCCGAACGCCCTGCTGCCGGTGGCCCAGCTCTACGCGCGCGACATCCCCTCGCTGCCGTGCCCCGAGGGCGCGGACATGCTGCAGGTGCTGTGGTGCCCGCTGAACCACGATCCGTCGCGGATGCCGGCGGCCAGGGTGGTGTGGGGCTCTTCCACACAGGTCGACGCGCTGCTGACCGACCCGCCGCTGCCAGCTGACGTGGAGAATTACGGCAACTACGTGCCCGAGCCGTGCGTGCTGCACCCGGAGGTGGTGACGGAGTACCCGGCGCCGCTGGAGCTGGAGGCCGACCTCGCGGACCGGATCGAGGACTGGTGCGAGCGGGAGTTCACCGGCACCGATCCGAGGTACTGGTACGCCGAGGAGTTCCGGGCCTACTACCAGTACGAGCTGTCGGTCGCCCCTGGCTGGAAGGTCGGTGGCTGGGGGCCGTGGAGCTTCCGCGATCCGTCGGTGATTCGGTGCACCGCTTGCGAATCCGCCATGGTGCCGCTGCTGACGATCGCTTCCGGCGTTCTGGACGGCAGCGGCTGGGACCCGGTCGAGGACCGCGACGCGGACGGCGACATCGGCATCCAGATCGGGCGGAGCTACACATGCAGCTCTACTACTGCCCGCTCTCCTTCGAGCACCCGTGCCGGGAAGTCATGCAGTAACGGCCTTGGGTGAAGTCGGGGTCGGGGCGTGGCTGTTGGCGGTTCGACCGGTGGGTGAGCAGCAAACGGCGTCGCGGGCGAGGACAAGTTCGGCGCTTGTCCGGCGGCGGCGGCGGGCCGGGCGTCGTGCGGAGCGGTCGGGGACCAGGCGTCGCAACTCACCCAGCCCGTGCGGCCCTTCCACCGCCACGGCCCCACCAGCACCGGGACCGTTCATCCCAGGGCCGCTAATCCGCCTCTTGGTCCCAGGGCGGCAGCTTGGTGGTCGCAGGCTGTCCGAGGTGGTCGCGCAGTTCGTGTCTGCCCAGATCCGTGAGGGCGAGGGCGCGGGTGGTTCCGATCCGGGTCAGCCACCCGGCGGCCAGAGCGTGCCCGCAGATGGCGGCGCCGACGGCCCCGCCCAGGTGCGGGCGTCGTTCGGTCCAGTCCAGGCAGGCGCGTACCAGCGGTCTGCGGGAGGCGTTGGGCAGTGCGATGCCCAGGTCGTGGAGCCAGGCCGCCCCTTCGGCGGTGAGCGACGGATCGGCTCCCCACTCCAACAGGCCGCGGCCGGCCATCGAGTCGGTGACGGCCAGGCCCAGTTCTCCGGCCAGGTGGTCGTAGCAGAGCCGCGCGCGGGCCAGGGCCCGCTGTCGCCCTGAGCCCGACAGCGAACGCGGCCTGGGGGTGTGGCGCGGCGCGAGTGCGGCGAGGCTCTCGATCAGGGCCATCACGCGCGGATCGGCCATCCGCAGGTAACGGTGGCGTCCGTGGCGTTCCTCGACGAGGAGTCCGCCACGTACGAGCACGTTCAGGTGCTCGGTCGCGGACGAGGCCGCGACACCGGCATGGCGGGCCAGTTCCGTGGCCGTCCAGGCCCGGCCGTCCAGCAGGGCCAGGCAGAAGTCCGCCCTGGTGCCGTCGGCCAGCAGCCTGGCCACGGCGGCCAGGTCCACGCCGACGTCCTGGCCCTCGCGTTGATGGTCCATGTCCCCGATTGTCGTCGATCTCGCTTCGGGCTCGGCCGAAGCGTCCACGCCCTAACGTCCCGTACCGGCCGAGGCCACCGCGCCCTGCGCCCTACGCCCTGCGCCCGCACACCGTCCGCCAACCGCCCTGGGAGCCTCATGCCCGCCACCGACAGCACGCCATCGAGCCTCTGGCCCGGAATCGGCCTCACGGTCACCGACGCCCCGAATCCCACCGACGTATCGCTCGTCTCCGACGCCCTGGACCGGTTCAACACCGACTCGACAGCCGTCGACGACCGCCGCCCGCTGGCCGTCCTGGTGCGTGACCGCGTGACCTCCCAGGTGATCGGTGGTCTGACCGGTCGCACCTCACTCGGGCTGTTCTTCCTCGACCTGTTCTTCCTGCCGGCCGAGTTGCGCCATGGCGGCCTGGGCAGTGAGATCCTGCGCCGGGCCGAAAGCGAAGCCCGCGCACGCGGCTGCCGCACGGCGGTCCTGTACACGATCAGCTTCCAGGCTCCCGGCTTCTACGCGAAGCACGGCTGGCGACGCCTGGGCGAAGTCCCGTGCGATCCGCCGGGCACCAGCAGGGTCTTCATGACCAAGGACCTCGACCCGCCGTCGGCCCCCTGAATCCGCAGTACCGCGGTGCTGCATGCCGTGTTCTGCCCGATCCTCAAGGACGGCAGTAGCGGGTGAGCATGCGGCCCCTGCCCGAGTAGCCGACGGGCTGGGCCCCCGCGGCCGGCAGAGCGGCGGCGGGGGCCTGCCGTCAGGTCGCCTCCGTCCGGCCATCGGCTATGCGTGGCCCGGAGTCGCGCTGGTCGGTAAAAGACCTCGACGCGGCGGCAGGGCCGGGCTGGCTCTCACCAGGCCCTCTCAGTCCCACGGGCTGGTGGGCACCGGGCCCGGGACGACGACCACCGCGATCTCGCCGTCGCGCGCACGGCCCGCCCAGACCTGGCCCCAGCCTTCCGGGACACCGAAGGCCAGCAGGTCGGCCCGGCATCCCTCGTCGCGGGCGAGCTCGAAGTAGCCCTCGCAGAGGTCTTCGGTGCCCCGCCCGACCGGCGGGCCGCCGAATCCGGCGGCGGTCACGTCGGCCAGGTAGCGGCGGAAGGGTTCGGTCAGCGGTTGCCAGGCGGTGGTGTCGGCGAAGCAGCCCATTGCGTCCTCCGCCGCGAATCCCGCGCCGGCAGCGCGCAGGGCCGGGTCCTCGCCCACGCCGAGGGCGAGCTCCCACGTGACCACCGGCTCGTCGCGCACGCGCAGGCGTGTTGCGGCGCACTCCCGATGTTCGGTGTAGTAACCGTCGGAGAGGTGGGGCCAGTTGGCCCAGGAGACGTCCACCGGGTACTCGCCGGGCGGGATGCGGAACGCGAGCTCGCGCGGCGGCCCGGTGATCCAGGGCGAGTCCACGACCAACCGGCCGCTCGGCAGCCGGATTGCGGTGACCTCCTGCACCTCGGCGATCTCGATCCAGCTGTACGGGGTGTGCGCATCGCCGCCGATCCGCAGGCCCGGTATGAACAGTCCGTCGAGGTACTCGCGCGTCCCTGGCCTGACCTCGTCCATTCCCGCCCCTTCCTTCTCACTCCTGTGGCACCTGTTGCCCCGGACGATACGCACCGCCGCAGACAACCCCCGGTGCCGCAGCCCGCCCGGCGCGGCCGGTTCTGACCGGGCCGCAGGGGCACGGGCGCGCAGGCCGGTTACGGGGAGGCTTCCGAAACGAGAACCGTTTCCAAAAACCCCGCCATCGATCGGTCAAGGTCTGTCGGAACGCGGCCGTAGCGACTGCCCGTTGCGCCAGGGTGGGCGCCATGAGACTCCTGAAACCCCGTCCTGCCCCGCGCGCGGGCCGGACGCCGTTCCGCGCGCTGCCGCTGATCGCGCTGGTCGTGGCCGGCGCGGTGATATCCCTCGGTACGGTCGTCCCGGCCGCGGCCGCGACCTCCCGGGTCGACCTGAACGTCCTCGTCGTCACCGACGGCAACCCGTGGGTCGAGGGCATCCACAAGCAACTGGTCTCCGAGGGCGTGCCGACCACCGTGGTCGACCTCACCAGCAGCAACCGCGCCACCCTCACGGCGTCCTTCCTCGCCGACGCCCTGGCCGACGGCACACCGCACGGCCACTTCGAGGGCGTCGTCCTGCCCAACGACGCGCCGAGCCGGCTCTCCACCGCCGAACTCTCCGCCCTCACCGGCTACGAGCAGGCCTACCACGTCCGACAGGTCGACTCCTACGTGTGGCCGGGCACCAACACCGGTCTGAGCACGCCCGCGTGGACCGGTTCGCTCGACGCGACCACCGCCACCGCGTCCTCCTCCGCCCGGACCGACGCCTTCCGCTACCTCAACGGCCCGGTGCCGTTCGAGGGCACCGCGGGCGGCAGCGGCTCGTATGGCGCGCTGGCCACGCCGGTGCCCGACAACCCGGCCACCGGCTCGCACTTCGAACCGTTCCTCACCGAGACGGTGCCCGGCACCTCGACGCAGGGCGTGCTCGCGGGCGTCTACACCAGCAGCGGCCGCCAGCAGTTGGTCCTCACCTTCGCGTACAACTACGACCAGCAGCAGTTCCGGCTGCTCGCGCACGGGATCGTCGACTGGGTGACGCGGGGTGTCCACCTGGGCTACTGGCGCAACTACTTCTCGGCACACGTCGACGACCTGTTCAACGCCAACTCCCGTTGGAGCCAGAGCGGCAAGTGCACCCCGGGCGAAGGCGACTGCGCCGCCGGCGTACCGGACACCACGCCCATCCGGATGGCCGCCTCCGACGTCACCGACACGGTGAACTGGCAGCAGCAGAACGGCTACACCCTGGACTTCCTGTTCAACGCGGGCCCGGGTGTCGAGTACCAGCAGGAGCAGGGCGGCGACGACCCGCTGAGCGACGCGCTGCTGGCGAACAAGAACAGCTTCCGGTGGGTCAACCACACCTACGACCACCCGTTCCTGGGCTGCGTGCAGGACTTCTCGGTGATCCCCTGGCGGTGCCAGACCGATGCCTCGGGCGCCATCGAATACGTCGACCAGGCCACCATCAGCTCCCAGATCACCCAGAACATCCAGTTCGCCCAGGCCAACGGCCTCCCGTTCCGGCCGAACGAGCTGGTCGCGGGCGAACACTCCGGCACCGTGATGCTGCCGCAGCAGCCCGCCGACAACCCGAACTTCCTGGCCGCGTTGAGCGCAAACAACATCCAGTGGCTCGGCGTCGACGCCTCCCGCGAGAGCGGGCAGCGTCAGATCGCCTCCGCGCTCGGCACCCCGCGCCACCCGGTCAACGTGTTCTACAACGTCTCCACCCAGGCCGACGAGGTGAGCGAGTACAACTGGCTCTACACCTCCAAGGCGAACGGCGGAAGCGGCAACTGCGAGGCCAACCCCGCCACCACGACCTGCATCGCACCGCTGGACCCGAACACCGCCTGGTCGAGCTACGTCCTGCCGCTGCAGGTCAGGATCACCCTCGGGTACGTGCTGTCCAACGACCCGCGGCCCTTCTTCATGCACCAGTCCAACCTGACCGACGACAAGCTGGCCCTGCAGACCCTCACCGGCATCCTGTCCACCTACCGCACCTGGTTCACCGCGGACACCCCGGTGGTCAACCAGACCCTCACCGACTCCGGGACGGTCCTCCAGCAGCAGGCCGGCTGGCAGCAGGCCCAGAACGCGGGCTCGGCCACCGGCTACGTCCAGGGCGGCGTGGTCACCCTCCAGGGGACCTCCGGCACCGCCGTGCCGGTCACCGTGCCCGCCGGCACCACCGTCACCGGCGGCGCCACCTTCGGCGCCGCGTACGGCGGCGAGCAGTCCGCGAACACCACGCTCGGCGCGACGGCTACCGCACTCACGCTGCCCACGAACGTGTTCGGTACGGTGGCCGACTCGACCCCCACCGGCCCGGGCGCGGAGCTCGCCTCCTACGCCAAGGGCTCCCCGCACGACGTGCGCCGCGACGGCGACGCCATCGTCATCACCGACCCGACCGGCACCCACGTCCTGCCGAAGCTCGCCGGCGCGCCGGAGGAGCAGCTGCACATCGGCGACCACCACCACAACCCGTACAACGCCGTCCCGAAGGCACCGGCCAAGAAGTAGCCCGCACCGCGCACCTCGCACCCCGTACCGCGGCGGGGGGGGCGGCGCCCCCCGGCGCCCCCCCCCGGCCGGGGGGGGGGCGGGGCCACGCCCGGGCGTGGGGGGCCGGCCGGGCCCCCCCGCCCCCCGGGCTGTCCACCCCCGGCGAGCGAGCACCCGGTGCCCGGCAGATGACCGGGAGGCGACGGGTGGTCCCATTCAGCAGTTGCACATCTGCGCTCCGCCGCGCCGCAACATGGATGCCAACCGGCTCGGAGAGATATACGGGGACCGGTTCGCGTGCAGGCCCAACGCCTGCGGGCCGGGCCGGTGCCCTGGCGATCCAGGGCGCCGCCGATCGTGCTGCCCTGGAGGGTCCGCCATGACCACCGTCCCCACGTACACTCCGACCGCAGTAGCCCCCACCCAGGACGCCCCCGCCGTCCCCGCCCCCCGCCGGCCGCAGGCCCCGGCCGCCTACACCGTCTCCCTCGCCCGCGACGCCGACGACGTGCGCGCCGCCCAGCGGCTGCGCCACCAGGTGTTCGCCGCCGAGCTCGGCGCCGTCCTGCACAGCCCGGTCGCCGGCCTGGACGTCGACCCCTTCGACGAGTACTGCGACCACCTCCTGGTCCGCGAGGGCGAGCACGGCGCCGTCGTCGGCACCTACCGGCTGCTGCGCCCCGAGGCCGCCCGGCGGGCCGGACGGCTCTACTCCGACGGCGAGTTCGAGCTCTCCGCCCTGGCGCCGGTCCGCCCGGGCCTGGTGGAACTCGGCCGCTCCTGCATCCACCCCGACCACCGGGGCAACGGCGCCGTCATCAACCTGATGTGGGGCGGCATCGCCCGGTACCTCTCCGACACCGGCAACACCTGGGTCGGCGGCTGCTGCTCGATCCCCTTGGACGACGGCGGCGCCACCGCGGCCCGGGTCTGGGACACCGTCAGCGCCAAGTACCTGGCCCCCGAGCAGTACCGGGTCACCCCGCGCCGCCGCTGGGACGCCACCGGCGTGCCGCGCGCCGAGCGCGGCGCACTGCCCGCCCTGCTCCGCGGCTACCTGCGGCTCGGCGCCTGGGTCTGCGGCGAGCCCGCGTACGACCCGGACTTCGACTGCGTCGACCTGTACGTGCTGCTGTCCCTGGAGCGCACCGACCCGCGCTACCTGCGGCACTTCCTGTCCGGACTGCCCGCCCGGCCCCTCGGCGCCTCATCATGAGCGTCTGGCTGCCGACGGCCCCCTGCCGGCCCGAGACCTGCCTGGCCGACCCGGCGCCCGCCGTCTCGCACCCCCGGCGGGCGCTGCGGCTGGCGGCCTGCCTGGCGGCGGTGCTGGCGGGCGTGCTGCTCAGCCTGCCCCTGCGCCTCCTCCCGTACGGGACCCGGGAGCGGCTGATCCGGCTCTGGGCGCGCGTCCTGTTGCACACCCTCGGGGTCACCGTCCACCTCGGGACGCCGGGCGGCACGCTCGGCGGCGGGACGCTCGTGGTGGCCAACCACGTGTCCTGGCTGGACATCCCGCTGATCGCGGCGGGCCGCCCGGGCCGCTCACTGGCCAAGACCGAGGTCCGCCGGTGGCCGGTGCTCGGGCCGCTGATCGCCTGGGGCGGCACAGTGTTCCTGGACCGCGACCGGCTGCGCGCGCTGCCCGACACCGTGGCGGCGGTGGCCGAGGTGCTGCGCGCCGGCCAGCCGGTGATCGTCTTCCCGGAGGGGTCCACCTGGTGCGGGCGGGAGAGCGGCCGCTTCCGGCCCGCACTGTTCCAGGCGGCGGTGGAGGCGGGCGCCTTCGTCCAGCCGGTGACGATCCGCTACCGGCTGGCGGACGGACGGCCGACCAGCGTGCCCGCCTTCATCGGCGACGACGGACTGCTCACCTCGCTCGCCCGGGTGGTCGCGGTGCGCGGGCTGGTCGCCGACGTGACGTTCCTGCCGCCGATTCCGCCGCCCCCCCCCCCGGCCCCCCCGGCGGGGGGGCGCCGGGGGAGGGGCCGCTCGGGGCCGGGGGGGGGGGGGGGCCACCCGCGTCCTGGGGGGGGCGCGCGCACCGCTCTCTGAGGGG
>NZ_JBHWIJ010000009.1:54124-69205 GCF_042732255.1 Kitasatospora sp. NPDC059803
CCCATACGCGGGCCCCCCCGCAGACCACCCCGCCCCCGCCGGGGTGCCCGCGGGGGGGGGTGGGCCCGCCCAGGACACTTCCGCCCCCCCTTCCCCCCCCCCCGCCCCCCCGCCCACCGGGGCGGGGGCGCGCCGGGAACTGGCCCGCACGGCGCAGGCGGCGGTCGAGGGCATCCGCTGACGTGGCGTCGGCACGCGAACCGGTCAGGTCGGTCAGGTCGGTCAGACCGGCCGGGCCTCGGCCAGCGGCTCCGGACCGGGGCTCGGATCGAGGTCAGGGTCAGGGCCGGGGCCGGGGCCCGGGTCGGGGTCGGAGCCCGGGTTCGACGCGGAGTCGGGAGCCGATTCCGGGAGGCCGGTGCCGCCCGGGGCGAGCGGGCGGGCCCGGCCCAGCAGGACGGCGACCAGGACGGCGGTGACGGCGAGCGCGGCCGCACCGCAGCGCGCCGCGAGGTGGAGGCCCTCGATGAAGGCGCCGTCCACTGCGTCCTGGACCGGGCCGGGCAGCACGGCGGCCGCGCCGCCACCGCCGCGCCCCGCCCCGGCTGGCGCGTCCGCGATCGGGCCGACGGCGTCCGGCGGCACGCCGAGCCGGTGCAGGGCGGCGGTCAGACTGCCGGCCATCCGGTTGGTCAGCACGGCGCCGAGCACCGCGATCCCGAGGACGCCGCCCAGCTCGCGCAGGGTGTTGATGCTCGCCGAGGCCATCCCGGTCTGCGCCGGGGCGACCCGTTGGAGCACCGCGATCGACACCGGGGTGAAGGTCATCCCCATCCCGAGGCCCATCGCGAACAGGGTCCACAGGTACTCGACGTAGTGGGCGTGCCCGCCGTAGAGGGACAGCCCGCCGAGGCCCGCCGCGCACAGCGCGAGACCGAGCACCAGCGGCAGTCGGGGCCCGTACCGCGAGGTCAGCCCGCCGGAGAGGGGGGCTGCGACGACGATCATCGCGGTCATCGGCAGCCCGGCGTAGCCGGCGTCGGACGGGGACCAGCCGAGCGGGCCCTGCATCAGCAGCGGCAGGAAGAAGAGCGCGCCGAAGATCCCGAAGCTGACCATGAAGCCGCTGAGCAGCGCACCGCCGAGGGCGCCGTCGCGGAACAGCCGCAGCTCCAGCATCGGTTCGGCGAGCCGCAGTTCGAGCACCAGGAAGGCGGCCAGCAGCACGAGCGCCGCGGCTCCGCAGAGGAGCACCCGGGTGTCCGTCCAGCCGCGGGTCGGCCCCTCGATCAGCGCGTAGACCAGCAGGCCGAGGCCCGCGGCGGAGAGGACGAGGCCGCCGAGGTCGATCCGCCGGGCACGCGGGGGGATGTCCGGGAGCACGCGGGCGGCGAGCACCAGTGCGGCCACGCCGATCGGCACGTTGATCCAGAACACGCTGGCCCACCCGAGGTGCTCGACCATCGGCCCGCCGACCACAGGGCCGATCGACAGGCCCAGCGCGGAGACCCCGGACCAGAGGCCGATGGCCTTGGCGCGCTCGCGCTCGTCGGTGAAGACGTGGCGCAGCAGGGCGAGGCTGCCCGGGGTGAGCAGCGCGGCCCCGACGCCTTGCAGCATCCGGGCGCCGACCAGCAGGCCGATCGTTCCGGCGAGCGCGGCGAGCGCGGAGCCGACCGTGAACAGCGCGAGGCCGAGCCGGAACATCCGGGTGCGGCCGTACCGGTCGCCGAGCGCGCCGCCGGTCAGCACGAACCCGGCGTAGACGAGGCTGTATCCCTCGACGACCCATTGCAGGCCGCTGATCCCGGTATCCAGGTCCTGGCCGATGCGGGGCAGGGCGTTGTTGACGATGACGTTGTCCAGCATCGACATGAACATGGTGACGCAGAGCGTCAGTAGCGCGAGCCGTTTGCGCCGGGCGCTCGACTCCTGCATGGGAACCCTCCCGATTCCTAGCCCCTAACAGCGTTAGGGAGTGGTGCGGCACGCACAGAGTGCCCCTAACGGTGTTAGATTGCAAGCGGGATCTCGCGCACGGGCGCTCGCCACGGACAGTCGCCGCGAGACTCGCGACCGGAGAAGACCGGATGAGACCACTGGAGGCGTCCGCACAGCCATGCCGGAGAACGACGACACGACACCGCCGCTGACCAGGGACGCGCTGACCCAGGCCGCGCTGCGGGTACTGGAACGGGACGGCCTCGACGGGCTGTCGATGCGCAAGGTCGCCGCCGAGGTCGGCGTCAAGGCGGCCTCGCTGTACTGGCACGTCCGCAACAAGCAGGAACTGCTCGACCTGCTCACCGACGCGGTGATGGCCTCGGCCGAACCCCCGCCGCGCGAGGGCGGGTGGCGCGAGCAGTTCCACGCCTACTGCTGGCGCTACCGCCGGCTGCTGCTCGACAAGCGCGACGCCGCCAAGGTCGTCTCGGGCCGCCTCTCCCCCGGGCCCCACCTGCTCGGCCTGATGGAGGACCAGCTCGACCGGCTCCGCGCGGCCGGCTTCTCCGACGCCGACGCCGCCATGGCCACCTACCTGCTGGGCGCCTTCGTCCAGGGGTTCGTCCTCCAGGAACAGTCCCCGATCTCGGCCGCCGAAGTCCTCGGCACCAGCCGCCGGGACATCGCCGACGCCGCCGGCGACCGCTTCCGTGCCCTGCCCTCCGACACCTTCCCCAACCTCGTCGCCCTGGCCGACGAACTCACCGAACCCGACATGGACACCCGCTTCGAGTTCTGCGTGCAACGCGTCCTCGACGGGCTCGCGACCCTGCTGCCCGCCGAACAGCGCTGACCCCACCACGGCGGGCCCGGCCGGCCGGGCCCCCGCCCCGGGCCCGCCGAAAATCCACGGCCCGGCCTGCGAGCGCCCGCTAGAGTCTGTCCGGCCGCACGTCCACGGAGGAGTTCCGCGATGCCCGAGCTGCACCCCCACTACGAGCCCTACGCACAAGGCCTGCTGGACGTCGGAGACGGGCAGCGGATGCACTGGAACGCCTCCGGCAACCCGGCGGGCAAACCCGCCGCGATCGTGCACGGCGGGCCCGGGTCCGGCCACCGGCCGGGCGCCCGGCGGTACTTCGACCCCGAGCGGTACCACGTGGTCCAGTTCGACCAGCGCGGCTGCGGACAGAGCCTGCCGCACGCCGCCGACCCGGCGACCGGGCTGGAGCACAACACCACCGAGCGGCTGATCGCGGACATGGAGCGGCTGCGCGACCACCTCGGCATCGAGAAATGGCTGCTGTACGGCGGCTCCTGGGGCTCGACGCTGATCCTCGCCTACGCCCAGGCCCACCCCGAGCGGGTCTCCGAGATCGTGCTCTGCGGCGTCACCACGACCCGCCCCGAGGAGACCGACTGGCTCTACCGGGGCGTCGCCCGCTTCCTGCCCGGCCCGTGGGAGGAGTTCCGGAACTTCCTGCCGGCCGCCGACCGCGACGGTGACCTGGTGGCCGCCTACAGTCGGCTGCTCAACAGCCAGGACGAGACCGTCCGGCGGGCCGCCGCGAACGCCTGGGCCACCTGGGAGGACGCCGTCATCGCGCACGAGGCGCTGGGCAAGCCGAACGCCTACAGCGACCGCCCCGCCGACGCGCTGATGGCGTTCACCCGGATCACCGCGCACTACTTCGCGCACCACGCGTTCCTGGCCGACGACCAACTGCTGCACGACGCCGGACGGCTGGTCGGCATCCCGGGCGAACTGATCCACGGCCGACTGGACCTCGGCTCGCCGCTCGACACCGCGTGGCGGCTGACCCGGGCCTGGCCGGAGGCCCGACTGACCGTCATCGACGAGTCCGGGCACACCGGGAGTCCGGCGATGACGGAGGCGGTCCTCGCGGCGATCGAGCGGTTCGCCTGACCTGCCCGCTCGTCCGGTCCCCTTGTCCGGTCCGTTTGCCCAGTCCGCCCGCCCAGTCCGCCTGTCCAGTCCGCCCGGCCGGTTCGTCCGCGGGCGGACGGGCGGTTCACCCGAACGGCCTCCGCCTACGATACGAAGCATGATCGCCTATGTCCCAGCCGCCCTGTTCTTCCTGTTGTTCGGAATCGGGGTACTACGCGACCGCCGCCAGTTCAGCAATGCCGTCCTGCTCGGCATCGCCGTCTCCCTGCTCGCCCTCGCCCTGCTCACCGAGCTGCGCAAGGCGCCCACACTGGTGATGGAACTGGCGGCGGTGGCGATCATCCTGCTGCCGGCCCTCGGCACGGCGGCCCTGGTCTGGTTCCTGATCGCCAACGGCCTGACCATGATCCGCAAGGAGGGCAGACGGCCCGCCAACCTGCTGTCCCTCCTCGCCGGTCTGGGCATCCTCGCCGTCATCGCACTGCTGCTCGCTGCTCTGGCCACCCGCTCGCCCCGGCTGGGCGTACTGGCGGGCACCGCCGTCCTGGTGGTCGGCTACATCTCCTTCCTGTTCGTCTGCTTCGTCGGCTACGCATTCCTCTACGGCCGCCACCGGCCGCGCCGGAACGTGGACTTCGTGGTCGTCCTCGGCTCCGGCCTGATCGGCGGCGAGCGCGTCCCGCCGCTGCTGGCCAGCCGGCTCGACCGGGGCCGGGAGGTGTACGACAAGCAGGCCGCGCGCGGCAACCCGCCGGTGCTGATCACCTCCGGCGGCCAGGGCCCGGACGAGAAGCTGCCGGAGTCCCACGCGATGGCCGACTACCTGACCGGGCGCGGCTTCCCGGCCGAACACATCGAGCGCGAGGACCGCTCCCGCACCACCGAGGAGAACCTGCTCTTCAGCAAGGCCATCATGGAGCAGGCCAAGCCCGACTACCGCTGTGTCGTGGTCACCAACAACTTCCACGCCTTCCGGGCGGCGCTCACCGCCCGCAGGACCGGCGTCAACGGGCAGGTGTTCGGCTCGCCGACCGCCGCGTACTACTGGCCGAGCGCGACGATCCGCGAGTTCGCCGCCGTGTTCCTCTCGCACAAGCTGATCAACTTCGGGATCTGCGGCCTCCTCGCGCTCTGTGGGCTGCTCGCGGCCCTCTGAACCGCAGCCGACCCCGGGCCCCGACCGCCGAAGCGACCGGGGCCCGGCCGTACCTTCAGCCGAACCTCCGTCAGGTCTCCCTCCGGTCCTCCGAACCTCTGCCCAGGCCTCCGGTCATGCCACCGGTCGGACCACCTGTCAGGCCGCCGCTCAGGCCGCCGGGCGGGGCGCCAGGATGGCGCAGGTGGTGGTGGCGTGCGCGTAGAGCTTGCCGTTCTCCACCCCGACCACCCTTGCCTCGGCCGTCGCCATCGTCCGGCCCAGATGCAGCACCAGGCCCTCGCAGCGCAGCAGCCCCGAGTCGGCGAACAGCGGGCGCAGCATGTGGACGTTCAACTGCGTAGTGGTGTAGCCGATCCCGGCGGGCAGCCGGCTCAGCACGGCGCAACCGAGCGCCGAGTCGAGCAGGGTGGCGAGGTAGCCGCCGTGCACGGTGTTCATCGGGTTGTAGAGGTGATCGCCGAGTTCGCCCTCGAACACCGCCGTGCCCGGCTTCACCTCGGTCAGATGGAATCCGAGGGTGCTGCAGATCGCCGGCTCCTGAATCCGGCCCGCGAGGATCTCGTGCAGGATCTCCTCTCCGCTCAGGCGTGGGAAGGCGGAGATCGGCGGGCCGGCCGTCCAGGCGTGGGTCCTGGTCCGGGGCACCTGGCCCTCCAGGGGCTGCCGGCCTTCAAGGAGTTCCTGGCCCTCCGGGGACGTCGCGCCGCCGGGGTCTGCCTCATTCGTCGTCATGGGATCAACCTGCCTTGTTCGCGCACGCCCCTCAAGTGCCTTCCGCGGTACGGCCGGCGCGCGGCCCCCGGGCATCGGACCATGGCGGTCCACGCCATGGCGGGGCGGTGGACCTCGGGTGGCCGTCACATGGCACCGGGGCACGGGGCGCGCCACGCTGCACGGCATCCGCCCCCACTCCTCCCCCACCCAGGAGCCCCCATGCCTCTCCGTCCTGCCGCCGCCGCGTTGCTGACGGCCGCCGCACTCGCGATCGGCACCACCGCACCCGCCCCGGCTGCGGCCGACACCGTGAGCGGGACCTTCCAGCAGGTCACCGGATTCGGCGCCAATCCGGGAAACCTCGCGATGTACTCCTACACCCCCGCCGGACTGCCGAGTGGCGCGCCGCTGGTGGTCGCGCTGCACGGCTGCCTGCAGACCGCCAACGACTACTACCGCAACTCCGGTTGGACGACCTTCGCCGACCGGTACGGCTTCGCGGTCGTCTTCCCGCAGACCAGCAGTGCCAACAACAGCCTCTCCTGCTTCAGCTGGTTCGACGCGACCAAGGACGCCCGGGGCACCGGCGAGGCTGAGTCGGTGATCGAGATGGTCACCAAGGCCAAGGCCCTGTACGGCTCGGACGGTCGGCGGGTGTTCGTCACCGGGCTGTCGGCCGGCGGCGGGATGGCCTCCGACCTGCTGGCCGACTACCCGGACGTGTTCGCCGGCGGGGCGATCGACTCCGGCCTCCCGGCCCAGTGCGCGACCACCCAGGGCGCCGCCTCCGGCTGCCAGAACTCCGACCAGGGGCTCACCCCGGCCCAGTGGGGCGACAAGGTCCGGGCCGCGTACCCGGGCTACGCCGGGCCCTGGCCCCGGGTGGCGATCTGGCAGGGCAGCGCGGACACCGTGGTCAGGCCGGTGAACGCGACGGAGCTGCGCGACCAGTGGACCAACGTCCAGGGTGTCGGCCAGAGCCCGACCAGCACCCGGAGCCTGCCGGGCGGCACCACCGAGGAGGTCTACGCCGACGCGGGCGGGCGGCCCGCCGTGGCGCTGTTCACCATCGCCGGGATGGGCCACGGGCTGGCCGTCAACCCCGGCTCCGCAGCCGACCAGTGCGGGGCCACCGGCAGCTACTTCCTCAACACGATCTGCTCCAGCTACTACACCGCGCAGTTCTGGGGCCTGGACGGCGGCACGGGGCCCACCAACCCCGGCCTGCCCGCCCCGACCGGGCTGACCGCGACCCCGGCGGGCCAGAGCTCGATCGCCCTCGCCTGGCAGGCCGTCAGCGGGGCCGCCTCCTACCAGGTCTACCGGGACGACACGACGGCGGGCAGTGCCACCGGCCCGTCCTTCACCGACACCGGGCTCGCCCCCGGCACGTCGTACGGCTACACCGTGGCGGCGGTCGACCCGTCGGGCGCGGTGGGCACCCGATCGGCGGCGGTGACGGCGACCACCGGCGGCGGCGCCGCGCAGTGCTTCACCGACAGCAACTACAGCCAGGTCCGGGCCGGGCGGGCCACCCAGAGCGGCGGCCTGACCTACGCACTCGGCTCGGGCCAGAGCATGGGCCTCTGGAACACCTTCGTGACGCACACCCTGAAGCAGACCGGCCCGGGCTACTTCGTGCTCGCCGACGGCCAGTGCTGAGCGGGCGAAACCCGACCTCCGGCTCATCCGTCCCCCTCTCCCGGGCGCAGCCCCGCCTCTCCTGAGCGCAGCCCGGCGAACAGGTCGGTCTCGGACCCCTCGCCCTCGACCGGCACCAGGCTCCGGGCGAGGTGGTAGTCCTCCGTCGGCCAGACCTCGCGCTCGATGTCCCGTGGGTGGGCCATGAACGCGACCCCGGGCTCGATCTGGGTGGCGTGCGCCAGCAGTGCCGCGTCCCGTACGGCGAACTGCTCGGCGCACGCGATCCGGGTGGTGGTGGCGAGGGCGGGCGGGGTGTCCGGCCAGTCCGCGAGCAGTGCGCCCATGCCCGAGGGGACGCCCCGCTCCGTCATCGCGTCGTGCAGGGTCTGGAACCAGGCTCTGGAGAGCGCCAGGTGGTAGTAGAGCTTCGCCGCCTGCCAGGGTTCCCCCGTCCCGGGGTGGCGGCCCGGGTCGGCGGCGGCCTCGAAGGCCTCGACCGTGACCTGGTGGGTCATCACGTGGTCGGGGTGCGGATACCCCCCGGTCTCGTCGTAGGTGACCACCACGTGCGGACGGAACTCCCGGATCAGGGCGACCAGCGGCGCCGCGGCCGCCGCCACGGGCTGGGCGGCGAAGCAGCCCGCCGGCAGCGGTTCGCCCGGGCCCGGCATGCCGGAGTCCACGAAGCCGAGGAACTGCTGGCGCACCCCGAGGATGCCCCGGGCGGCCGCCATCTCCTCGCTCCGGATCCGGGCGAGGTCCGCCCGGACCTCGGGGCGGTCCATGGCCGGGTTGAGCACCGAGCCGCGCTCACCGCCGGTACAGGTGGCGACCAGGACGTCCACCCCCTCGGCGGCGTACCGCGCGAGGGTGGCAGCGCCCTTGCTGGACTCGTCGTCGGGGTGGGCGTGGACGCTGAGCAGGCGGAGCCGCCCGGCGTGCTGGGTGAACACGGCGCCTCCGTACGTGGCCGATGTGGTCATGCGCCCTCCCCGGGTCGTCCGTCCGGCGGCCGCTCCGACCGCCCGGAAGAAACTTAGGACGGACCCAGTGATTAGGTCAAGCCTAATTTATGGGTCCGACCCAGCGAACTGCGCTACGCTGCCCCCATGACGGAACCCACAACGGAAACCGCGACGGAAACCCTGACGGGAACCGGGGCCGCCCCGACCCTGCGCGAGCTCAACAAGCGCCGCACCCGCGAGGCGATCTCGCACGCCGCGACCAGGCTCTTCATCGAGCAGGGCTTCGACCGCACCACCGTCGCCGAGGTCGCGACGGCCGCCGGAGTCGCCAAGATGACCGTCACCAACCACTTCCCGCGCAAGGAGGACCTCCTCCTCGACCTGCACGAGGAGATCGTCGGTCGGCTCGCCCGGGCGGTCGCCGAGCGTGCGCCCGGCGAGTCCGCCCTCGCCGCGCTGCGCCGCGACTGCCTGGCCGGCCTCGACCGGCACGACCCACGACTTGGCTTCTCCGGCCCGGCGTTCGCCCGCACCGTCGCCGACAGCCCCGCCCTGGTCGCCCGGATCCGCGAGCTGCACGAACAGAGCGAGACCGCCCTGGCCGAGGCCCTGGCCGGGGCCACCCACCCCACGACAACCGGCACTCCGCCCGGCACATCGCCCGACACGCCGGGCGGCACACCGGCCGGCCCGCCGGTCGACTTCGAGAGCCGGGTGGCCGCCGGGCTGCTCGCCGCCGTCGACCGCACGGTGTTCACCGAAGTGTTCCGCAGGCTGCTGGCCGGCGACGAGGCCGCCGCCATCACGGCGGCGGTGCGCCCCTCGGCCGTCCGAGCCTTCGACCGACTGGAGGGCGCCCTGGGCACCTTCGCCGTCCGACCGGGCTCCTGACCTGCGGCGCGAGACGCCCACCCGTGGAGAGCCCTTGACGAAAGGTTGACCTGCTCACGGCAGAAGGTTGACGACCGCCGCCCCTATCGTCGGCCCATGCCCTCACAGCCCATCAGGCCCACCACCCTGCCGGTCCTGCCCTACCGCAAGCCCACCCGAGGCCGGGACTACTGGGTCCTGGACAACGTCCTCCCCGACCCGGACGCCGTCCGCGAGCGCTGTCTGGCCCGCGGCGACTGGACCGAAGGCTACCCGCACCGCCCCGAGACCTGGCCCGGCCTGCGCACCATGCCCGGCCTGGAGCCCGACGAGCTGGCCCGGGTGGAGGCCCTGGTCCGCAAGGCCACCGGCGCTCCCCGGCTCTGGGTGCAGAGCACCCCGGGCGGCGGCACGCTCAACCACAACTGCGTCCAGGTCGTCGGCGCCGGGGAGTCGGAGTCCCGCCCGCACACCGACTCCCGCGCGCTCTGCCGCTACGCCGCCGTGCTCTACCTCAGCCCAGGCGCGCCGAAGGACGCCGGCACCAGCTTCTACCGCCAGCAGTTCCCCGGCGGACGCCTCGGCGGGAACCTCGTCAACGCGCCGCACAACAACCTGGTCGAGGCGCTCGGCACCCGCCACGTGCCCGCCGACCACTTCACCGAGGACGTCCGCGTCCCCAACCGCTACAACCAGCTGCTCCTCTACCACGCCAACCTCATGCACAGCGCGACCTCCTACTACGGCGCCGAGCTGCCGGAACGTCGGATGACGGCCGTCTTCTTCTGGATGGCCTGACGGACCGACAGCACGCCCGACCACCGAACGCGGCAACCGAACGCGGTCTCCGGAGCTGCCGAGGACTCGCCGCCCCCTTGACCCGGCCCCGCCCGCACCCCCGAGAGTGGCAGGGGCGGGCCGCGCCACGGCGGCCGCAGCGGAGAGGGGACCACCCGTGAACGCACCCTGTCTCATCCTCGACATCGGCGGCGTCCTGGAATACACGCCGAGGACGGGCTGGCCGGAGCGCTGGGAGCGCCTGTTGGAGCTACCGCCGCACGCGATCGACGAGCGGCTGCGGGACGTCTGGCAGGCCGGCGCGATCGGTGGCATCACCGAGCCGGAGGTGCATGAGCAGGTGGCCGCCCGGTTGCACCTCGGTCCGGCCCAGGTCGAGGCCTTCATGGCCGACCTCTGGGAGGAGTACCTGGGCACACCGAACGAGGAGCTCATCGCTCACGTGCGCGGACTGCGCGGGCGGGCCCGGCTCGGCATCCTCAGCAACAGTTTCGTCGGCGCCCGCGAACGCGAGGTCCCGCTCTACCGGTTCGACGAGCTGGTGGAGCACATCGTCTACTCGCACGAGATCGGGACCGGCAAGCCCGACCCGCGCGCCTACGAGATCACCTGCGCCGAGTTGGGCGTCAGCCCGGTCGACTGCCTCTTCATCGACGACCACGCGCCCAACGTCGAAGCCGCCAGGGCGGTGGGCATGCAGGCCCATCTGTTCGAGGACAACGCCTCCGCCATCGCCCGCATCGCCCGTCACCTCGGCGACGGCGACGGCGACGGCGACGGCGACGTCCGTTGACGGGCTGAACGGGCTGAACGGGCTGAGCACTCACTCCGTACGTGGGGGCAGGACGGACACCCCTGACGGCCCGGCGCCCGCCACGGCGCCACCCCGACCGAGGCCCCGAAGACCACGCGCGGCCCCGCACCGATTGGCGACCGCCGCGTCCGGGGACGCTGGCCGCATGCACCAGGACGCCGTACCGCCGACCGAGACGATCCGCCCCGACTGGGCCGGGATCGACCAGCTGCCGACCACCGACCTGCTCCGCCTGATGAACGCCGAGGACCGCACCGTCCCCGCCGCGGTGGCCGGGGAGTTGGTCCGGATCGCCGCCACGGTGGACGCCACGGCGGCACGGATGGCGGCCGGTGGGCGGCTGGTCTACGCCGGGGCGGGGTCCGCCGGGCGGCTCGGGGTGCTGGACGCCGCCGAGTGCCCGCCGACCTTCGGCACCGATCCGGGCCTGGTGGTGGGCCTGATCGCGGGGGGCGGGACCGCCGTGGCCGAGGCCGTCGAGGGCGCCGAGGACCGCCCGGAGCTGGCGGCGGCCGACCTGGCCGCGCTCCGGCTCACCCCGGCCGACACCGTGGTGGGCGTCTCCGCCTCCGGCCGCACGCCGTACGCGGTGGCTGCTGTCCGGACCGCACGGGCGGCCGGGGCGCTGACCGTCGGACTGGCCTGCAACCGGGGTTCGGCGCTGGTGGCGGCGGCCGAGCTGGGGATCGAGGTGGAGGTCGGCCCGGAGGTGCTGGCAGGGTCAACCAGGCTGAAGGCGGGCACGGCGCAGAAGCTGGTGCTCAACATGCTGTCGACGGCCGTCATGGTCCGGCTCGGCCGGACGTACGGCAATCTGATGGTCGACGTCCGGGCCACCAACGCCAAGCTCCGCGCACGGGCCCACCGGATCGTCACGGAGGCCACCGGCGCCGACGAGGCGGCGGTCCGCCGCGCGCTCGCCGCCACCGGGGGCCGGGCCAAGGACGCGATCCTGGTCCTGCTCGCGGACGTGGACGCGCCGACCGCCGCCCGGCAGCTCGCCGCCTCCGGCGGGCGGCTGCGCGAGGCACTGCGCGCCCACCGCCGCTAGGGGCTCTCTTTCGGATCACGCCGGGCGCGCGACGCGCCCCCAGCCTGGCGGCCGGGAGGTACCCCAAGGCATCCCGCCTGGACGCACGCCCGAATCGCCCAAGTACGTCCAGTACGAGGACGACTCGGGCGCACGCCCAGCCGGGCGCGTAATGGGGGCACCTCCCGGCCGAAGGCTGGGGGAGCCGCGGGCTGATCCGCCAAGATCGACCGGACAGGACCTAGTACTCCAGCAGGACTTCGACGTTTTGCCTGTTCAGAGGGCTCGCGGTGGGGTGTAGCGGGCTGATGCCCGATCAGGGGCGGTCTTCATTGGACCGCCCCTCGATCGTGTGCAGCCGGCGTTGGTAGTGACAGCGCCGGGCGACGGCCTGGCGTTGTCGCCGCCAGGTGGACCACTTCAAGGCGTGAGCGAGGGGCGGGCAGTGTGGTGGACGCGGGCCGCGGGGACAGCCAGTTGCCAGGAGCCGCCGGATCTCTGCCCCGGTGAGGTCGACCAGGGCGCGGGAACCGTTTCTGCAGCCCCCTTTGCCGCGGCCGCCGCGGCCATCGCGGCCATCGCGGCCATCGCGGCCAGGAAGGCGTGGGCGAGCATGGCCAGGGTGACGTGTCGCATCCAGCCGGGGTAGCGGCGGACCTCGTACTGGTCCAGGACGCACTCGTTCTTCGCGGCCTGGAAGCACTCCTCGATCGCCCGGCGCATCCCGGCGATCCGCACCAACTGCTCCACGGTCGTGTCGAGTTGTGCGTAGGCGAGGCAGTAGGCGATCTCGTCGGGCCTGCTCAGACTGCGGCGGCCCAGCGCCCACCGCTGGCGGACCGGGGTCTCATCCTGGTAGTCGAACTCGGCCACGGCGGATAGCCGGATGGCCGCCCAGTCATAGATGCGCGGTCCTTTGGCACCGTCGCCGCACGAGATCCGCTCCCAGGCCTGGGCCGGGGCCTGGGCCGGGGCCTGGGCAAACAGCCAGTCGACGCGTGGACAGCCCACGCTGAACTGGGACTTGGGCACCGCCAGGACGTAGCCGACGCCGGACTGTTCCAGCAGGCGACAAAAGCGCCCCTCCTGGCCGTAGGCCGAGTCCGCGGTGACCCAGGCGATCGGCAGGTCGGAGGCCGGCGCCCGCAGCACCAGGGCCTTGGCGAGGCCGCCCTTGGGGCGGAACTCCCGCTCGTCGGGGATCCTCGCTGCGCGGCAGCGGTCCCGGTCCTCGGTCCAGGATTTGGGCAGGTAGAGCTCGCGGTCGACCAGGGCGCGGCCACGGGTGGAGGCGCAGGCGGCGAAGACCCCGATCCGGCAGTTCCCGGTGCGGCCGGCGGTGCCGGAGCATTGGCGCTGCACACCGGCAGAGGTGGTGCCCTTCTTGACGAAGCCGGTGTCGTCGATGATCAGGACTCCGTCGTCGGCTCCGAGGCGTTCGGCGACGTAGTGCTGGAGTTCGTCGCGGATCTCGTCCGCGTCCCAGCGGGAACCGGCGAGCAGGTGCTGCAGGCCGTCGGGTGTGGCGTGACCTGCGTATTCGGCCAGTTGCCAGCCGTTCTTGCGGCCGACTGGGCCGAGCAGGCCGCGGACGAAGTCGCGCATCCGGCGGCGTGGCTCCACGCGGCTGAAGCGGTGGCCGATACGGAGGAAGAGGTCTTCGAGTTCGTTGTCCCAGGTCTCGGCTGCAGGCTCGTTGATCACGACGAGAGGCTGCCCCGGCGCTGTCACTACCAACGCCGGCTGCACACGATCGAGGGGCGGTCCGATGAAGACCGCCCCTGATCGAGCATCAGCCCGCTACACCCCACCGCGCAGCCCTCTGAACAGGCAAAACGTCGAAGTCCTGCTGGAGTACTAGTGCCGGACGATCCGCAGGACGGCGGTGCTCCCGGTGTAGCCGCCCACGTAGAAGGTGTGGCCGTCGGGCCCCAGGGCGAGACCGCTGATGACCCCGTCGGTCAGGCCGATCAGCGACTCCTGCGGGACGGCGGCGCCCGTGGCGGCGTCGAGGGCGAGCACCGAGCCCCTGATGGTGGACGTGCCGGTGGTGACGTAGAAGCGGGTGCTGTCCGCGCCGGCACGCGGGAAGTGCAGGTTGGCGTACCCGTTGGTCAGTGCGAGGTGTGCGGCGACGGTGTCGGTGGCGGTGTCGACGACGTCGGCCGCGCCGCTGCCCGAGGCGTTCACGGCGAGCAGGCGGCCGCCGTCGGGGGTGAGCGCCAACTCGTGCCCGTACACCGTGGCGGTGGCGGGGATCCTGCCGACGACGGACGGCACGGCGCCGCTGGTGTCCAGGTGCACCACGCCCACGTTGGCGCCGACGTAGACGTCGCGGCCGTCCGCTCCGACCGCCAGCCCGTTCACGTTCATCGCCGGGACCGGCACCGCGTCGGTGAACGCCAGCCTCGCGGTGTCGAACCTCAGGACCCGCCCGTCGCCCCTCGACCGGATCCCCGACGACCCGTCCTGGGTGACGTAGAGCGTCGCCCCGTCCGGGCTGAGCGCCAGCTCGTTGAGCTTCCCCTCGGTCCAGCGCTCCGGGCGCGGCTGGTCCGGCACGGGGAGCGAGGCGAGCACGGTCAGCGAAGCGGTGTCCCACACGGTCACGACGTCGAGGTTCAGGACGTAGAGCCGCGAGCCGTCCGGGCTGAGCGCCGTGATCGAGGACCAGTTGTGGTTGCCGGTGCTGTCCTGGCCGGTGACCTGGCCGGTCTGGGTGTCGACCGCCCTCACCGCGATCCTGTTGTTCGCGTCGGCCACCGTGACGTACACCGTGGTGCCGTCCGGGCTGACCACCGGCACCACGTCGCCGCGGCCCACCGCGACGGTGGCCTCGACGCCGGGGACCGGGGTGGTGGCCACGGCGGGCCCGCCCGCCAGTGCGAGCAGTGCCGCCGTGGTGGCCACCGCCGTCGTCCAGCGGGCCGTCCTCGCAAGAGCTCTCATTGATCGCTTCCCCTCCCCGCGCCGCCCTCGCGGCGCCCCTGGGAAGGCTAGCCGCCGGTGAGGGGGGCGTGAGGACAATAGGAGAAATGTGCAAGGGATGTGATGATTCGTCAGATCCGTGTTCGAGGTGGTCTGGGTCGCCCCGTACGCCCCCTGCCCGGGCCCGCCCGCACGCCCGCCGTCGCCCCGGCCCGTACACCGACGTACCCGCCCGCGCTTCCCGGATCCGCTCCACCCACCACCGCCGGCTGACGTCCCGACACCACCGCGCGGCTAGGGGCTCTCTTTCGGATCACGTCGGATCAGCGCGCGGCGTCGGAGTGCGTGCATCGCAAGGCGGAGGAG
>NZ_JBHWIJ010000010.1:0-19617 GCF_042732255.1 Kitasatospora sp. NPDC059803
CGGGGGCCCCCCCCCCCCGGCCGGGGCCCCCCCCCGCCCCCCGCCCCCGGGGCGCCGGGCGGGCCCGCCCCCCCCCCCGGGGGGCCCCCCGGGCCGCGCCCCCGGACGGCGCCCGCGGCGTGCCGCAGGGCCACCCCGAGGCCCCGGAGGCGGACCCCGACGCCGAGGACCCGGAGCCTGACGCCGACGGCCCGGAGCCCGGCGACGGGGACGAGGAGGAGCCCCGCCCGCAGGCCGAGGGCGACGCCGGCCCGGCGCCGGACCTGCTCCGCCAGTACCTGCGCGAGATCGGCCGGGTCCGCCTGCTCACCGCCGCCGAGGAGGTGGAGCTGGCCCGCCGGGTCGAGGCCGGCCTGTTCGCCGAGGAGCGGCTGAACGGCGACCCCCCGCCGTCCGACCCGCCGGCCCGCGAACTGGACACCCTGGTGGTGCGCGGCCGGATCGCCAAACGCCGGCTGATCGAGGCGAACCTGCGGCTCGTGGTGTCCGTCGCCAAACGCTACGTCGGCCGCGGACTGACCCTGCTGGACCTGATCCAGGAGGGCAACCTGGGCCTGATCCGGGCGGTGGAGAAGTTCGACTACGCCCGCGGCTACAAGTTCTCCACGTACGCGACCTGGTGGATCCGGCAGGCGATGAGCCGGGCGCTGGCCGACCAGGCCCGGACGATCCGGGTGCCGGTGCACGTGGTCGAGCTGATCAACCGGGTGATCCGGGTGCAGCGCGCCCTGCTGCAGGAGCGCGGGCTGGAACCGACCCCGGCCGGGATCGCCGCCGCCCTGGAGCTGACCGAGGAGCGGGTGCGTGAGCTGCTCCGGCTGGCCCAGGAGCCGATCTCGCTGCACACCCCGGTCGGCGAGGAGGACGACGTCGCGCTCGGCGACCTGATCGAGGACGCCGACGCCGCCTCACCCGCGGAGTCCGCCACCTTCCTGCTGCTGCGCCAGCACCTGGACGCCGTCCTGGCCACCCTGGGCGAGCGGGAGCGCCAGGTCGTCCAGCTCCGCTACGGGCTGGACGACGGCCGCCCGCGCACGCTGGAGGAGATCGGCACGGTGTTCGGCGTGACCCGGGAGCGGATCCGCCAGATCGAGTCGAAGACGCTGATCAAGCTCCGCGACCACGCCTTCGCGGCGCAGCTGCGCGGGTATCTCGACTGAGCGGCCCGCCGGTCCCCGGCCGGGACCAGCTGGGGACCCTAGGACCGGCCTGGGGAGGGCTGCGCGGTGGCGGGCTGTGTGTCGGTCGGCTGTGCCGGGGAGGGCGGGTCGGTGGCCGCCGCGTCCGGGCCGGTGCCCGGGGGCGGCGAGGCGGGGCCGATCGGGATCGGGGTGGAGGCCACCACGGCGGCCAGGCCGGAGACGGGCGAGGTGCAGACGTGCCCGGCCGGCTGGTACCCGCAGACCTGGAAGGTGACGGCCGGGTCGGCGGCGTCCAGCATCGACGAGTAGTTGTCGTAGCCCCAGTGGATGAGCGCCGTCTCGCTCTGGCCGGAGTCGTCGGTGATGGTCGCGTAGTCGTTCGGCTCGCCCTCGGTGATCGCCGCCCAGGCCGCCTGGCAGGTCTGGCTGTACCGGAGGTAGACGACGACCTTGCCGATGACGTCGGTCTGCAGGGTCCGGGCGTCCTTGCCGCAGCCGGTGGCCTTGGGGTCCTTGTGCGCGCAGCCGACGGCCTGGCAGACGGGAGCGCCCGGGACGGGCTTGGCCGCGGTGGCGGTCGGGACGGGCTCGGCGACGGTCTGGGGCTGCTCCTGGTGCCGGGTGGCCCGCAGGCCGACCAGCACCAGCAGGGACACCAGCAGGGCGGCGCCGGTCAGCAGCGTCGCCGGGCGCCGCCACCACGTCACGGGTGCCGTCACGGCGCCGCCGGGCTCGCCGGGTGCGACGGTCACATCGGGTACATCGGGTACATCGGGGGCCGCCTGCGCGGCGGGCTCCTCCGGGGCGCCGGGCTCGCCGTCCTCCTCGGGCCCCGCCACGGCCTGCTCCCGCAGCGCCCGCAGGGCCGGCCCGTCGCAGTCCACCGCCCTGGTCAGCGCCTCCAGTGCCTGCCCGGTGATGACCCGCTTGCCGTTCAGCCAGCGCTCCCAGGAGGCCCGGCTGTAGTGCGTCCGGGCGGCGAGCTCGGACAGCGAGAGTCCGGCGGCGTCCTTGATGGCCCGGAGCTCCTCGGCCAGGAGCCGGGCGGGTCCGGACAGCTCTTCGGGCAGGTTCTTCCAGGCGGAACCCATGGGGCCTTCCAACGATGCGAGACGGGAACGGGGGGACGGGGAGAGCGGAACGGGCTCCGGCCCGGGCCGTTCGGGTGTCTCCGCTTCTCCAAACTCACCGGTCCGGCGTCCCAAACCCCAGGTCATGGCGCTGAGACGGACGGAAGTGTCTCACAACCCCCGGGAACGCTCGCATGTGCACGTGTCCGTCGTGCACAGTTCTCTGGTCGGCGCGGTTCGCCGCCCGACGGCGTCGTTCGGACGCGGACCGGTCACCGGTCCCCGCTCCGGCAGCACGTCCCGATTCCCCCACCGGCCGGGGCAGCCTCGCGGGGGGAGGCTGCCCCGGTTCGTCCGGGACGCACGGTGGGGAAGGCGCTTCGCAGCGCCCTCCCCACCGTGATCACGCCCCGCCGTGTTCACGCCCCGGCGGATCCAGGACCTAGTGGTGGAAGCCCGACCGGGCCGGCACCCCGAGTTCCTTGAGCGGGCCGGGTTGGCGCCGCAGCTCCGGCAGCAGCCGGGAGAGGTCGGCCAGCAGCAGGTCGGCGAGGTCCAGCGAGAAGCCGTTGCGGCAGACCACCCGGAGCACCGACAGGTCCGTCCGGTTCTCGGGGAACGTGTACGCGGGCACCTGCCAGCCGCGCTCGCGCAGCCGCCGCGAGACGTCGAACACGTCGAACGGCTCGTCGTCGGCGGTGGTGAAGGCGAAGACCGGCAACTGGTCGCCGCGGGTCAGCAGCCGGAAGCCGCCCATGTGCTCGATCGCCCCGGACAGGTGGGTGGCGACCTCGCGGCAGGCGCCCTGGACGGCCCGGAGGCCGTCCCGGCCGAGCCGCAGGAAGATGTAGTACTGCGCGACGACCTCGGCGCCGGGGCGGGAGAAGTTGAGCGCGAAGGTCGGCATCTCGCCGCCGAGGTAGTTGACCCGGAAGACCAGTTCCTCCGGCAGTGCCTCCTGGTCGCGCCACAGGGCCCAGCCGACGCCGGGGTAGACCAGGCCGTACTTGTGCCCGGAGCTGTTGATCGAGGCGACCCGGGGGAGCCGGAAGTCCCAGACCACCTCGGGGTCGAGGAAGGGCGCCACCATGCCGCCGGAGGCGCCGTCCACGTGCACCGGGACGTCGAGGCCGGTGCGCTGCTGGAGGTCGTCCAGGGCCGCGCAGATCTCCGCGATCGGCTCGTAGGAGCCGTCGAAGGTGGAACCGAGGATGCCGACCACGCCGATGGTGTCCTCGTCGCACAGCGCGACCGCGTGCTCGGCGTCGAGGTGGAAGCGCCCGCCCTCCATGGGCGCGGTGCGGGCCTCGACCTCCCAGAAGGTGCAGAACTTCTCCCAGCACACCTGCACGTTGACGCCCATCACCAGGTTGGGCCGGGCCCCGGCCGCGTAGCGCTCGGCGTTGCGGTGCATCCAGCGGCGCTTGAGCGCCATGCCGGCCAGCATGCAGGCCTCGCTGGAGCCGGTGGTGGAGCAGCCGACCGTGGCGTCCGGGTCGGGGGCGTGCCAGAGGTCGGCGAGGATCGCCACGCAGCGCCGCTCCAGTTCGGCGGTCTGCGGGTACTCGTCCTTGTCGATCATGTTCTTGTCCAGGCACTCGGTCATCAGCCGGGCGGCCTGCGCCTCCATCGAGGTGGTGACGAAGGTCGCCAGGTTGAGCCGGGCGTTGCCGTCCAGCATCAGCTCGTCGTGGATCAGCTGGTACGCGGTGTCGGCCGTGACGGGCCCCTCGCCGAGCCGGTGCAGCGGCGGTGCCAGCTTCATCGAGCCCAGCGGGTCGGCGGCGCCCACGAGCGGCCCGATGCTCAGCCGGCGGTCGTTGCGGGCCCCCTTGTGCAGCGCCATGGAGTCCTGCCGCCCTTCATGTCGGTGGCCGTGTCCCGTCCCACGCTGCCACCGGCCGCCGGGTGACGCATCTTCACCGGCCGGGGTCGGGGTCGGGGTCGGGCGCTGCCGTCCCCGGCCGGTGAGGCCGCCGCGGGCCGCCTCCAGGCCGCCGCAGTCGGGTTCAGGCCGCCGTCTCCGGGTGGACCTGTTCGCGGGCGGCGCGGTACTGCTGGCGCACTGCCGAGCCGATCGCCAGGTCCTGCTCCCCGTCCGGCTCGACGGTCTCGGCGTCCGGCAGCTCCCACTCCGGCGGCTCCGGGGTGCCGGCCAGCGCCCAGGCGGCCTGCCGGGCGGCCCCGCGGGCGGCGTGGGCGCCCGGCGGCGGCACCACGACCGGGACGCCGAACAGCGGCGGGGCGATGTGCCGGACGGCGGGCAGCCGCCCGGCCGCGCCGAGCAGGAACACCCGCCGCACCGCGACGCCCTGGGCGCGCAGCACGTCGAGGGCGTCCGCGATGTTGCACAGCATGCCCTCGACGGCGGCCCGGGCCAGGTGCTGCGGCGTCATCGACTCGGCCCGCAGGCCGGTCAGGGTGCCGGCCGCGTGCGGGAGGGCCGGCGTCCGCTCGCCGTCCAGGTAGGGGAGGAGCACCAGCCCGTACGCGCCGGGGGAGGAGTGCAGGGCGAGGTCGCTCAGGCCGTCCAGGTCCCGGCCGAGCATGGCGGCGGTGGCGCGGAGCACCTGGGCGGCGTTGAGGGTGGCGACCATCGGGAGGTGACGGCCGGCGGCGTCGGCGAAGGAGGAGATCAGCCCGGTGGCGTCCACCACGGCCTGGTCGTGCACGGCGAAGATCGTTCCGGCGCTGCCGAGCGAGACCACCGCGTCGCCGGGGCGCAGCCCGAGGCCGAGCGCGGCGGCCATGTTGTCGCCGGTGCCGGCCGAGATCAGCAGGCCTTCGGGGGTGTGCCCGGCGGGTTCGGCGGGGCCGAGCACCTCGGGCAGCCGCAGCTCGTGGCCGAGTGCCAGCTCGACCAGGTCCTGGCGGTACTCGCCGGTGATCGGGGACCAGTAGCCGGTGCCGGAGGCGTCGCCCCGGTCGGTGGTGCGGCGCCTGGGGTGGCCGAGGAGCTGCCAGACCAGCCAGTCGTGCGGCAGCAGGACCTCGGCCACCCGGCGGGCGTTGGCCGGCTCGAACTCGGCCAGCCAGCGCAGCTTGGCGATGGTGTAGGTCGGGCTGGGGACGGCGCCGATCGCGGCGGTCCAGGCGGCCGGGCCGCCGAGCGCGTCCAGCAGCTTGGCGGCGGCGCCGCTGGAGCGCGGGTCGTTCCAGAGGATCGCCGGCCGGACCAGCACGCCGCCCGCGTCCAGGCCGATCATGCCGTGCTGCTGTGCGCTGACGCCGATGGCCCGGACGCCCTCCAGCAGGCCGCCGGCGGCGGCGTCGCCGAGCGAGTGCAGCCAGAGCTGCGGGTCGGTCTCGCCGGGGCGGGTGTCCGGGTCCTCGGGGACGGGGTGCGGCGCCTTGCCGGAGCGCAGGACGGCGCCGGTGTCGGCGTCGCACGCGACGATCCGGGTGCGGTTGGTCGAGCTGTCTATCCCCGCGACGATGGCCATGTCGAGATCATGCCTCAGCCCGGCCCGGGACGCGTCCGGGCCGGGTGAGGTGTTGCCCGTTCGGGACCGGACGCAGGGCCCTGGTACACCCTGGCGTCACCGTCCCGTCACGGGCGGAAGGTACCCCAGCCGTCGTCCTCGGCCCGGGAACGGTTGAAGTACGGCACCCGGTCGGTGACGGCGTTCGGCAGCCGGTCGCCGACCTTGTCCGCGACGGCGCCGGCGGCCTTCCCGGCGACCGCGCCGGCCTGCTGCCTGGCTCGGTCGGCCGCGCCCTGCACCGTGGGGTTCTGGGCGATCTTCCGGGTGACCTTCGTGATCTGGTCGTAGCGCCGGCGCCCGGCCCGGGAGCCCAGGACGTAGCCGGCCGCGAACCCCGCGGCCAACGACAGCTTCCACATGATCGGATCCACCCTCTCCTGGCGGCCTTCTGCCGCATTGCCCTACCCGTCCGTCGGGACGGCGAACCGTCCGTGCCCCCCAGCATCCCCGGGGGCCGTGCCGGGCGCGCGCCGGGCACGCCGGGCGGGAGCCCGGGGGCCGTCCGGGGGGCGGTCCGGCGAAAGCGATTGGCGGACCACCCCCCCGAGTGCGCTAATGTATGTCCCGCAGCGAGCGCCGAGGAGCCCGGGGAACCGGGGGCCGAGGCGGAAGCCGATCCCCCATAGCTCAATTGGCAGAGCAGCCGACTGTTAATCGGCAGGTTATTGGTTCGAGTCCAATTGGGGGAGCTCGGGAGAGGTCTTGCAAGAGGCCTCCTCCCGTCCGTGGTACGGAAGTTCGGTACCGCGATCCCGCATAGCTCAATTGGCAGAGCAGCCGGCTGTTAACCGGCAGGTTTTTGGTTCGAGTCCAAATGCGGGAGCTTCATCGGGTCCGCCCGGTGACTGCTCAGAGCGAAGGCCCCTCGGATGACCGGGGGGCCTTCGTGTTGTCTTCGTCACGTCGCGCCGTTCGTCACCTCGCGACGGCCGGGCGGCTCGGGTGGTCGCCTCTGGGGCTCAGACGGTCGCCGCCCGGGTTCGGGTGGTCGCCTCCCGGGCTCAGGCGGTCGCTTCCCGGTAGAGCGCGGAGACCCGCTGGTCGAAGGTGACGCTGTAGGAGGTGCCGGCCGTCTCGCCGCCCTCCTGGTAGCCGCCGATCACGCCGACGACCGTGCCGCTGTCCGTCACCCACGGGCTGCCGCTGGTGCCGTCGGTGTAGCCGTCGCAGTCGAAGCGCTCCTGGGTCGGGCTCTGCGAGCGGGTCCTGGCCGCGCAGGTGATCGGCTCGTCGCGCTCGTTCGGGTAGCCGGTCACCGAGACGGCCAGCCCGAAGCCCTGGCCGGTGGCGATCGGGTTGCCGCCGACGGCGTCCTCGACCTGCTTGCCGCCGACCGTGCCCACGGTGACGAAGGCCACGTCGTACTCGGGGTCGTCGTCGTCCGCCCAGCGCGGGTCGACGGTGATCGACTTCACCGGCCAACTGCCGTGCGGGATGAAGCCGTTGCGGTAGCCGGGGGTGAACACCAGGCCGTCCAGCAGGCCGATCCGGCGGTTCTGCACGCAGTGCGCCGCGGTGACCAGCAGGTTGTGCCTGGGGCTGCGGACGACGCTCGCCGTGCAGGCCCGGGGGCCCTGCGCCGTCCGGACCGAGAGGGTGCCGATCCGGTCGCGGGTGCTGCTCTGCTGCGCGACCTCGGCGGCGGGCGCCTGGTCCTGCTCGCCGCCGTCGCACGCGGTTCCGGCGGTGAGCAGCAGGGCCGCCAGCGCGACCGTCCGTGCGGCGCGCGGGGGCCGTGCCGGGCGGGGGGCCATCGGGGCTCCGTCTCGTTCCTCGGGGCGGGCACCGGGTTCGTGCGTTCCGCCGTTCGAGAGGAAGATCTATCAGGCCGTGCCCGGCGGCGCCACTGCCGCCCCTCCGGTCAGCCGGTGGCCCGGTCGTAGAGCGCCTGGACGCGGTCGCCGAAGTAGCTGCTGTACGAGGTGTCCGGGCTGTCGCCGCCCTGCTGGTAGCCGCCGATCACGCCGACCACGGTGCCGGTCCTGGTGCTCGGGTCGAAGTCGGTCACCCAGGGGCTGCCGCTGGTGCCGCCGGTGTAGTCGGGGCAGTCGATCCGCAGCTGGGTGGAGCTCTGCTCGGTGGTGTTGTTGGCGCAGGTGATCGGGACGTCGCTGGTGCCGGGGTAGCCGGTGATCCGCACGGGCAGCTGGTAGCCGAGGCCGACGCCCAGCTTGTTGGCGCCGAGCACCTGCTGCACCTGTTGCCCGTTCTGGGCCTGGACGACCGCGAAGGCGACGTCCACGTCCGGGTCGGCGTGGTCCTTCCAGCCGTCGTCGACGGTGACGGCGATCAGCGGCCAGACGCCGCTGGGGGTGTCGCCGTTGCGGTAGCCGGGGACGAAGACGAGGTCGCTGCGCTGGCCGAGTTGGGGGTCCCAGACGCAGTGCGCGGCGGTGACGATGAGGTTGAGCCCGGCGCTGTCGACGACGCTGGCGGTGCAGAAGTGGTCGCCGTCCGCGTTGCGGGTGAAGACGGCGCCGACCAGGCCGTTGAGCACGGTGGGCCTGGCGGTGCGGGTGACCCCGGTGTGCCTGGCGACGGCGCCCCTGAGTCGCTGCCGGCTCCAGCCGTGGCCGCCGCCGGAGGCCGAGGCGGATCCGGAGGGGCGGGTGGAGGGGGTGGCCGGAGCCGAGCTGACCGTCGGCGCGCCCCCGCCGGGCCCGGCCGAGGTGGTGCAGCCCGCCGCGGCCAGCAGCACCGCGAGCGCCCCGGCGGCGGCTCCCGTCCCACGTGTCGTCATCCGTCCAGGCTGCCCGTGGGGCCGTCCGGGCGCCACCCGAACTGCGCAACCAGGACAGGCGCACGCCTGTGCGCACCCGTGCGCGCCCCCGGCGCGCACCACGGGTGATCGACCGGCTATGCTGCCCGGGACGTCCTTTCGGGGCCGTCTGCTGCTGCCGTGGTCGACGACCGGCGCACGCGGCGAACCGGGGCGGTAGCTCAGCCGGTTAGAGCAGGGGACTCATAATCCCTTGGTCGTGGGTTCGAGTCCCACCCGCCCCACCTCAGCCACTGATCGATCGTTGGATCGATCATCAGACAAAACAGTGGCTTGATCTGGCAGAACGGCTCCAGTTCCGGTCGGAACTGTAGAGCATCGGCCAGCCGCTCAGGGCTCGGCGCGCCGGGATTCACCCGCCAGTGGACACGGCTAGGGGTTCGCCCCCGGGCTGTCGGCAGCGTCCCGGCCGAGTGGTGCCGCCCGTCCACCGGGCGCAGCCAAGCCGCGCCGTTGCCCGCCTGTGGAGGGGGCTGTGATGGATGGGCGCGATCAGGACCGTCTTGAGTTTCCGTCGGGGGAGCCGGCCGGCTCCAGGTCCGGGCGTGGACTCTCAGGTGAACCTCGAATCCATGGAATTCCTTTATTTATGAGCGCCATCCTGAAATCTGGCAGTATGTCTGATTCTTCGATCCGAGAGGGCTTCCGACCAGTGGGTCTTAGCCGGTCGAGGGTGGTTCGACTATTGCCCGAAAATCGCCCGTCGGTCATAGATTCAAGCGGAATCTTTGCATCCGAACCGGTGGTCCGGAGTTCCTCCCGCAGGGGCGGGGGTTGCCCATCCGGCGCGTGATAGGGTCCTGAATTCGTGACCCGGCGCATACCAGGCCGGGCCGGCTTGGGGGGAATCCAGGTGGCCCGGTGTCGTCGGGTCGCCATCGCAATTCGGGCGCGCCGGCGAGGGACGCATGCGTGAAGGTGTGCAGTCGCCAACCCGTGCCAGGGGCTGTCGGCGCGACTTGTGCTTTCTTCACACACCATGCCCGGACTCACCGGACCATCGGTTCTGAGGATTCCGGGTCTTCTGACCGGGGGGATGAGAAGAACCGTGTACTTTCGCGTTCTCGGAGCACTTGCAGTGGAGACGGACGGTGGGACGCCGCGCACCCCGCGGGCGTTGAAGCTCCGGGCCTTGCTGGCGCTGTTGTGCCTGAACGACGGCCGCCCACTGTCCGCGCCGCAGCTCATCGACGCCCTATGGTCGGGGACGCCGCCGCGCACCGCGTCCACCGCCCTGCAGGTGTACGTCTCCCGGCTCCGCAAGCATCTGGTGGGTGCGGGCTTCGACGTGTCCGGGCTGCTGACCAGGCCGCCCGGCTACATGATGGAACTCGCCCCGCTCACCCTGGACCTGCACAGCTTCGAATCGCTGTGCCTGCGTGCCGGGGAGCTGCGGGCGGCGGGCCGGCTGGAGGAGGCCTCGCTGCTGCTCTCCCAGGCGCTCGGGCTGTGGACCGGCCCGGCACTGGCGGACCTGTCCACGGTTCCGGCACTGCAGAGCCTGGGTCACCAGCTGGACGAGAAGCGGTCGGCCGCGCTGGAGGAGCGGGCCGAGACGGAACTGCTCCTGGGACGGCACAAGCCGCTGGTCGGCGAGCTCTACGGGTTGATCGACGAACAGCCGATGCGGGAGACCTTCCACGGTCTTCTCATGCTTGCGCTGTACCGCAGTGGCCGACCGGCCGAAGCCCTCATGATCTACAACCGCATCCGGCGCGTCCTCATCGACGAGATCGGCATCGAACCGGGCCCCAGGTTGAGGCAGTTGCAGCAGTCGGTCTTGGCGCGGGACGCCGGCCTCGAAGAGCACACACTCGCCCACCTCGCCTGCTGAACGGGCTAGCCGCATCCCTATGACTCGTCCGGTCCCGCGACGCGCTCCGCTCGGGGGGCCGGGCGAGTCGTGCCGGCTTCCGCCCCCGCGATCCCCTGCCGCAGCGGCTTGCGGCCCCACCGGGGCCGGCCGAGGGTGATGAAGGCCTCCGCCTGCATCGCCGCGAGACCGATCCGCGGCAGATCGCGGGTGTGCGGGAAGACCAGGAAGCGCGGCACCCACTCCGGCTGGAACTTCGCGTTGAACTTGTACAGCGACTCGATCTGGAACCAGCGCGAGAGCAGTACGAGCAGCCCTCGCCAGGCCCGCAACACCGGTCCCGCGCCGAGCCGTTCTCCCCGGGCCAGGGCTGAGCGGAACATTGCGAAGTTGAGCGAGACCCGGCGTATCCCGAGTGCAGGCGCCGCCTGCAGAACGGCGACGATCAGCAGCTCGTTGAGGCCGGGGTCGGCGGCGCGGTCCCGGCGCATCAATTCCAGCGAGATTCCGTCGGGGCCCCAGGGCACGAAGTGCAGTACGGCTGCGAGGTCGTCGGCATCCGGCTTCCCGCCCGCCTCGCCCGATTCGGCGTCCGGGGACTGGTGTGCGGTGACCACCACGCAGCCGGTGTCCTCCACGTCGCCGAAGCGGCCGAGGGCGGTGGAGAAACCTCGCTCGATGTCGGTGCCGCGCCAGCGGGCCGCTGCGGCCGCGATCCGCGCCCGCTCCGCGTCGTCGAGATCGCAGACCCGGCGGACCTTGCAGGAGTAGCCGTTGCGCTCGACGCGTTTGACCATCTGGCGCACATTGCGCATGACCCGACCGCTCAGTGAGAAGTCGGCCGTGTGCACAACCGCTTCATCACCCAACTCCAGAGCGTCCAGTCCCGCTTCGCGCGTCCACACCTCGCCGCCGGTTTCGCCGCACCCGATCACGGCGGGCACCCAGGCGTGCCGCCTGGCCTCGTCCATGAACGCTTTGATCGCTCCGGGCCAGGCCTCGACGTCGCCGATGGGGTCGCCGGAGGCGAGCATCACACCGGACTCGACGCGGTAGGCGATGGCGGCCTTGCCGGTCGGCGAGAGCAGGACGCTCTTGTCACGCCGCAGCGCGAAGTACCCCAGCGAGTCGCGCGCCCCGTGCCGTTCGAGCAGCTCACGTACCCGGGCCTCGTCGTCCGCGGAGAGCTCCGCCAGCGGTTTCTCGGGCCGCAGGAACAGGTAGGAAGTGGTCAGCAGGGTGATCAGACCGAGCGCGCCGAGTGAGTAGCCGACCAGGTCCGCGACCCGGTCCGAGGTGTAACGCACCGGCCCCTCGACTCCGACGAGCCCGTACGCGGTGTGCTGCAGCCGCTCCTCCAGTGAGGGCGAGCCGGCCTCGTAATCCGGGTGCACATTGGTGATCAGCAGCCCCAGTGCGAGGGAGACGCCGCCCACCGTGATGAAGCTCAGCAGTGCTCGCCAACGGGTGCGCGGGTCGGACAGCGCGTAGAACTCCCGCCGGTACAGCAGCATCACCAGGAGCAGCGCGAACGACACCACACCGGTGGCGGTGGTGTGCCACCGCAGGAGGTGCAGCAGCCCACCCACCGGGAGCAGCACGACCACCGCCCGCCAGGCCCGCCGCTTGCGGCGGCGCAGCGCGTGCGCCAGCAGTACGAGCAGCACGCCGACCATCAGCGAGCCGACCGCGGTCACCGTGGTGGTGCCACCGGGCAGTTGACCGGCCAGCAGGCGCACCCGACTGTGGCGGAAGCCGGGGAAGACGGCGGCCGCGAGGTCGATCAGCCCGATCAACAGGCAGGCGTACGCGGCGAGGGCGGGGACGCGCGGCCGGGACGCTGGGGTGGCCAGGTTGCGAAGGGTGTGCGCTGCCGGGCGACGACTCGTGGCCGGACCCGGGCGGGGAGGCGCTGGATTGTTCATAGAGCGCGAATCTAAAGCCGGATCAGAGGATTTCAGTCATCCTGAAGAATGAGATCCGGCGGGATTAAGGGGCGCTTTAGTGGAGTGAAATGCAAGTGGCGTGCATGTGGAGGTTTAGCGCCCGCGTCTAGCATTCTTCTCGCAGTGGAGTCAGGCGGAGCCGGTTTGTCCGGTCGGGATCGCGATGATGCGATTTGCTTCCCGTTGCTTCCCGGCTTTTCCGTGTGTCCTCCACATTCCGTCCTTGTGTTCGGCGGGAATCCGCCGGCCGGTGCGCACCATGAGGAGTGTGAGAGAAGTGTCAGGGTCCGGATCCGGCGATATGCGCCTTCCCGTGTCAACGGCCCAGCGTGAGATGTGGCTGGCCGAACAGGTCGATCCGACCGCTCCACAACAACGCGTCGGTGAGTACCTGGAACTCCACGGGGCCATCGACCGGCGGGTCTTCGAAACGGCGATGCGGCAGGCCGTCGCGGAGGCCGTCCCGATGCACGCCCTGTTCGTCGAGGAGGACGGTGAGCCCCGGCAGTGCGTGACCCCCTTCTCCGACTGGGAGTTTCCGGTCCTCGACGTCTGTGGCGAACCGGACCCCGAGGCCGCCGCGCTGGCCTGGATGCGGGCCGACCTGTCCCGCCGGATGGACCTTTCCCGAGGGCCGCTCTTCTCCTACGCGCTGCTCAGCCTGGGGCCGGATCGCAGCTTCTGGTACCTCAGCGCCCACCACGCGGTCGCGGACGGGCACACGGGAGCCCTGATCGCCCAACGGGTGTCCGAGCTCTACGCCGCCATGACCGCAGGACTCCCCCAGCCGGCCAGCCGGTTCGGGGCCATCCGGGAGATGCTGGCGGACGACGCGGACTACCAGGCCTCCGACCGGGGCGCGGTGGACCGGGCGTACTGGACGACCCGGTTCGCGGACGGACCGGAAGTCGCCACCCTCGCCTCCCAACCGCCGGGCGGGCCCGCCGCGCAGGGGCAGACCAGTCACACCGGCAGCCTCTCCGTAGCCGAGACCGAGCAGCTCAAGGCCGCCGCCCGCTCGGCCCGCACCCACTGGTCCGTGCTGGTGATCGCCGCCGCGGCCGCCCAGGTCCACCGGCTCGCCGGCGCACAGGACGTCATCCTGAGCCTGCCGATGGCCGCCCGCACCGATGCCGCGGCGCGCACCACTCCGGGGATGTACTCCAACGCCCTGCCCCTGCGCGTCACGGTCCGCCCGGACCTCACGCTGCACGAGCTCATCCGTGAAGTCGCCGGTGGATTCCGGGAGATGATCCGACATCAGCGTCACCGGGGTGAGCGCCTGGGGCGCGACCTCGGCCTGCCGGACACGGGGCGCTACCGGACCGGTCCCATGGTCAACATCATGGCCTTCGACTACGACCTGCACTTCGCCGGTCGGCCCGCCATTGCCCACCACCTGACCCAGGGGATCGTCGAGGACCTGTCGTTCACGGCCTTCGACCGTTCGGACGGCCTGGGGCTGCGCATCGATCTGGTCGCCAACTCGGCCCGCTACGAAGCCGACGAGCTGGCCGCACACCACGCGCGCTTCCTGCGTTTCCTGCGTGCCTTCAGCACGGACCGGGACATGCGGGTCGGCTCCGTCGATCTGCTCACCGAGGGTGAGCGGATCCGGTTGCTCACCGAGCTCGGCGGCCCCGAGCACGAGTACCCGGAAGCCGGCCTCCCGGAGCTGTTCGCCCGGCAGGCCGAGGACACCCCGTACCTGCCGGCCGTAGTCTCGGCGGAGACCACGCTGACCTACCGGGAGCTGGATACCGCCTCGAACCGGCTCGCCCGGCTCCTCATCTCGCGGGGTGTCGGGCCCGAGCGGATCGTCGCCGTCGCATTGCCCCGTTCGGCCCTGCTCGCCGTTGCCGTCCTCGCCGTCCTCAAAGCGGGCGGCTGCTATCTCCCCGTTGATCCCGAATATCCTGCCGAGAGGCTGTCGTTCATGCTGAGCGACACCGTGCCCGCCGTCGTGCTGACCACTGTGGACACGGCCCGGCGGCTGCCGCACACGGACGCCCCCCGGCTGATCCTCGACGACTCCGGCACCCTGGGCGAGCTGGATCAGTTGGCCGGCACGGAGATCGACGACGAGCAGCGGCTGGGCCGGCTCGACCCGGCGCATCCCGTGTACGTCATCTACACCTCTGGCACCACCGGCCGGCCCAAGGGCGTGGTGATGCCCGGGCGGGCGATGGTCAACCTCCTGTCGTGGCACGACGAGGCCTTCCCCTCGGCCGCCGGGGCCAGGGTCGCCCAGTTCACCGCGCTCAGTTTCGACGTGTCCGTGCAGGAGATCCTGTCCGCGGTGCTGTTCGGCAAGACCCTGGTGGTGCCGGCCGACGAGGTCCGGCGCGACCCCAAGCTGCTCGCCGCCTGGCTTGACGCGGAGCGCGTGAACGAGCTCTTCGCCCCCAACCTCGTCTTGGAGGCGCTGTGCGAGGCGGCCCTCGACCAGGGGTGGAGCATCCCGTCGCTGCGGGTCCTGGCGCAGGGCGGTGAGGCGCTCACCCCGAGCCGCCAGGTACGCGAGTTCGTGCGGAGCCGCGCCGGGCGTCGGCTGCACAATCACTACGGCCCGAGCGAGACCCACCTGGTGACGGCCCACACCCTGGCGGCGGACGTCGACGCGTGGCCGCCCGCCGCCCCGATCGGTCGGCCGATTCCCAACATCAGGGCGTACGTCCTGGACGCCGGCCTGGGCCTGACTCCGGAGGGGGTGCGCGGAGAGCTGTACCTCGCCGGGGCCGGGGTGGCCCGGGGCTACCTGAACCGCCCCGGACTCACCGCCGTACGGTTCGTCGCCGACCCGTACGGGCCGCCGGGAAGCCGGATGTACCGGACCGGGGACGTGGCCCGCTGGCTGCCCGACGGGCAGCTGGAGTACCACGGTCGGTCCGACGACCAGATCAAGATCCGTGGATTCCGGATCGAGCCCGGAGAGATCAGGTCGGCCCTCGCCGCCTGCCCCGGTATCGTCCACGCCGAGGTGGTGGCCCACGAGGTCAGGCCCGGGGACCGGCGGCTCGTCGGATACGTCGTACCGCAGACGCAGGGGTGCGACACGGCCGCGGTGCGCGAGTTCGTCCGGGCGAGGTTGCCGGCCCACCTGGTGCCCTCGGCCGTCGTCGAGCTGGCGGAGCTTCCGCTCACGCCGAACGGAAAGCTGGACCGCCGGGCGCTGCCCGAGCCCCGGCTCACCGGCGGCGCACCGGCCCGCGAACCGGCCACCGAGCAGGAGCGGGTCCTGTGCGGCCTCTTCGCCCAGGTACTGGAGGTGCCCGCGGTCGGTGTCGACGAGAACTTCTTCGACCTCGGCGGGCACTCCCTCCTCGCCGCCCGCCTCGTCGCGCGGATCAGGGCCGCGCTCGGCACGCCGCTGGAAGTGCACGCCCTGTTCGAGTCCCCGAGCCCGGCCGGGCTCGCACGGCGGATCGCGGACCCGTCGTCCGGCGCCGCGCCGCAGTCCTTGTTGCCGTTGCGCGCGGAGGGCTCCCGGCCTCCGCTGTTCTGCGTCCACCCGGCTGCCGGAATGGGCTGGCCGTACGCGGGGCTCCTGCCGCACCTCGGCCCCGACCAGCCCGTGTACGCGCTCCAGGCGCGGCGCGGCCCCGGTGAGACGCCGGGCTTCCCGGCCACCGTCGAGGACATGGCCGCCGACTACGTGGCACAGATCCGTGCGGTGCGCCCCGAGGGCCCCTACCGGATACTCGGCTGGTCCTTCGGCGGGCTGGTGGCCCACGCCATGGCCACCCTCCTGGAGCGCGAGGGCGAGGTGGTCGACCTGCTCGTGATGGTGGACTCCTATCCCGTGGACGACCGGCTCCGGGCCGACATGCCCAGTTTCAGCGAGGACGAGTTCGACCGCACCCTGCTCCAGTCGGTCGGCGACGACGATTCCCTCCTCGGGGACGACCGGGCCCGGGCCGCGCTCCGCGACGTCTACCGCAACGACCTCGACCTGATGGCCGGGTTCAGGCCCGGCAGATTCGACGGCGGATTGCTGTTCTTCCGAGCCGCGGAGTCCGACCCCGGCGACCCGTACGAACCGGGCCGCAGCACCGCGGCGGCCTGGGCGGGCCACATCGGCGGCTCGGTCGAATCCCACGACGTGCCGGCCACCCACCACCGCATGATGAGGCCGTCGGCCCTGGCGGAGATCGGGCCGGTCCTCGCCGCGCGGCTGCGGCCCGCGGACGCGTAACGGCCCCGCCCCGAGGCGACGGCCCCACCAACCCCGGCGCACCCGCGCCCCGAGGACCAGGAGGTCCACCGCATGACAACCACCCCGACCCACCCCGAGCACCCTGGCGTCGACGCTGCGCTGGCAGACGTACGGTCGCTGGCCCGCCGCGGCATCGAGGGCCGGACGGACTATCACGGCCCCCGGCTCCTGCGCAGGCTCGTGGAGGGCAGGCAGGGCGGCCCGTACGAGCACTTCGAGGTACGTCCGTCGGGACCGCTGATCGGCGCCGAGATCCACGGCATCGACCTGCGCACCCCGGTGAGCGACGAGGTGTTCGGCGAGCTGGACCGGGCCCTGCTCGAATGGAAGGTGCTGTTCTTCCGCGATCAGGACCTCACCGCTGAGCAGCAGCGAGCCTTCGCGTCCCGATGGGGCGCGATCGAGGGGCACCCGTTCCTGCCGGCGGGTACCGGCGAGGACGTCGTGCGACTGGAGAAGGGCAAGCAGAACCCCGGCTTCGAGAACGTCTGGCACTACGACTTCCCGTGGATCGAGCGCCCCCCGCTCGGCGCCGTCCTGCGCATGGTGGAACTGCCCGAAGGGGGCGGCGGCGACACCCTGTTCACGGATGCGGCCGCCGCGTACGACAACCTCCCGGACGAGGTGAAGGCGCGCATCGACGGGCTGAAGACGGTCAACGACTTCACCCCGTCGGCCAACTACCGCGAGTTGATGACCGACGAGCAGCGGGCGCACTTCCAGGGGGTCTACCCGCCGGTGGAACACCCGCTGGTGCGCACCCACCCGAAGACCGGGCGCAAGACACTGTTCCTGACGTCGATCTTCACCACCCACATCGCGGGCCTGCCGGCCGACGAGAGCGAGGAGCTGCTGGCCTACCTCTTCCGCCAGCTGGAGTACCCCGAATACCAGGTGCGCTTCCGCTGGGAGGCGAAGTCCATCGCCTTCTGGGACAACCGGGCCGTGCAGCACTACGCCACCTCGGACTACCACCCGAACCGCCGGGTTGTGGACCGGACCGCGATCGCCGGCGACCGGCCGTTCTGACCTGAGCACTCGGCCTGGCACGCCCCGCACCCGCCACTCACGTCATACGGAGGAACATCCATGCATCTCAGCGAAGAACAGATCACCCGGTACCACGAGGACGGATTCCTCCTCGTCGAGTCCGTGCTGGACGACCGGGAGGTGGAACGGCTTCGGGCCGCGTTCCAGCGCGACTGCCGTGTCCACGGTCCGCAGGTGATCAGGGAGGAGTCCCGGGACGAGGTGCGCGCGGTGTACGCGTCGCACCACCGGCAGCCCGAGTACGCCGGGCTGATCCGGGACCCCCGGATGCTCGCGCCGGTGCGGCAACTGCTCACGGACGACGTGTACGTGTACCAGCTCAAGATCAACGCCAAGCCGGCGTTCGGCGGCGAGAAGTGGTCCTGGCACCAGGACTACGTCGCCTGGCGCCTCGCCGACCGGTTGCCCGCCCCGCTTCAGGTCAACGTCGGTGTCTTCCTCGACGCCGTCGACGAGTTCAACGGCCCCATGATCTTCGTGTCCGGGTCGCACCGCCACGGCCCGGTGCGCGGCAGCCGTACGGCCGAGGCCAAGTCCGCCCAGCACCTGGACCCGGAGGACATCGCGCTGACTCCTGACCAGCTCTCCACCCTGGTCGCCGAGCGTGGCATGGTCAGCCCCAAGGGCCCGGCCGGCTCCATCGTCTTCTTCTCGCCCGAGATCGTGCACGGCTCCGCACCCAACATGTCACCCTTCCCACGCCGACTGCTCATCGCCACCTACAACGACACCGCCAACCTGCCGAGCTGGACCGGTGAGCCGCGCCCCGACTACGTCGTGTGCCGGGACACCGGGCCCCTGCGCATCCTCGACGCCCCTTTCCTCGATGTCCTCGAAGGGGTGTCGGCGTGATGCGCGGGAAAGCCGTCGTCCTGGAGGAGTTCGGCCGGCCGCTCGCGCTGCGGGAGTACGAGGTCCCGTCGGCCCCGGCCGGGGGGATGCTCGTGGCCTGCCGCCACGGCGGTATCTGCGGCACCGACCTCCACCTCCAGCAGGGCCATCTGCCGATCCCCACCCCGTTGGTCCTCGGCCACGAAGGCCTCGGCACCGTCCACGAGCTCGGTCCAGGCGCCCCCGAACACGATGCCACGGGAACCGCACTGCAAACCGGCGACACCGTGATGTGGGCCTCCTCGATCGCCTGCGGCTCCTGCGTCCCGTGTCGGCTGCACCGTGAGCCGACCCTGTGCGAGAACCGCCGCACCTACGGGGTCAACCGCTCCACCACCGACGGCCCCGAGCTCTCGGGCGCCTGGGCCGAGTTCATCGTGCTGCAGGCCGGCACCACCGTCGTGAAGCTGGACGACGGCATCGACCCGCTCGCCGCCATGTCCCTGGCCTGCGCGGGGCCGACCGTCGTGCACGCCCTCCACGAGCGCAGGCCGGTGCGCCTCGGCGAGACGGTCGTGGTCCAGGGCAGCGGCCCGGTGGGCCTCGCGGCCGCCGCGTTCGCCCGGCTTGCCGGGGCTGCCAAGGTCATTCTGGTGGGCGGTCCGGACAGCCGACTGGCCCTCGCGGCCGCCGCAGGCATCGGCGACGTGCACCTCGACATCACCGCGCCCGGCGACGCCGAGGCAGTCCTGGACCGGGTCCGCGCGGAAACCGGAGGAACCGGGGCCGACCTCGTGATCGAGTGTGTGGGCGTGCCCGCGGCGGTCGCGCAGGGCCTCACCCTCGCCCGCCGGGGCGGCTCCTACCTGGTCATCGGCCAGTACACGGACGCAGGTGACACCCTGCTCAACCCGCACCAGATCGTGTACCGGCAGCTCGATGTCGTCGGATCCTGGGCGTTCACCGGCGCGCACCTCGTCGAGTACGTACGCCTGCTGCCCGCCCTCACGGCCCGCTTCGACCTGGGCAGCCTGGTGTCGTCCTACCCGCTGCACGACCACGGGGCCGCGCTCGCGGCCGTGGCGGACGGTTCGGTGATGAAGGCGGTCCTCACGAACCGGTAGGCGTGTGCGAGGTGGTACGCGTGCGGAGCCGGCGCGCGGGGGGGGGCGGGTCCGGGGCCCCCCGCCGAGCGGCCCCCACGCCCCGGTCGATCAGCGCGTGCGCGAGCCGGTTGGCCCGGGCGTTCAGCTCGCCGTACGTCAGCACGGCCTCGCCGCACACC
>NZ_JBHWIJ010000010.1:19627-26604 GCF_042732255.1 Kitasatospora sp. NPDC059803
GGGGGGGGGGTGTCTTTGTCGTGCGAGAGCGCCATATCGATCTGGTGGTGGTGGTGTGGGTGGGGTTGGGGGGGGCGGGGGGGGGGGTGGCGCCCCCCCCCCCCCCCCCCCATTCCGGCGACCGGACACGTCCTAGTGGGGGGTCGCCGCCGGGACGGCGTCGGCCTTCCCGGCCCCGGTGCCGCCGGATCCCGCACCGCCGTTCTGCTGCCTGGCGTTGATGAGGAGGAAGGCGACGGTCGCGGCCACGGCGAGGATGCCGACAGCCCACCAGATCGCGGTGGCGTAGCCGTGTACGGCCGCCGCGTTGGCCAGCTTGGCCGGGTCGGCGCCGGAACGGGCCTTCTCGGCGAGCCAGTTGGTGGTGGCACCGGCCGCGATGGTGTTCAGCAGGGCGGTACCGATGGAGCCGCCGACCTGCTGGGAGGTGCTGACCATGGCGGAGGCCACGCCGGCGTCCTGCGGCTGCACGCTGCGGGTGGCCAGGCTCATGGCGGGCATGAACGCCGTGCCCATTCCGAGGCCGAGGAGCACCTGCGCGGGCAGAATCAGACCGACGTACGAACTGTCGACCTTGATCTGGGTGAGCAGCGCGATGCCGAGGGCCGAGGTCAGGAAGCCCGGACCCATCAGGAGCCGAGGCGGCAGACGGGTCATCAGCCGGGTGCCGATCTGCGTCGACCCGGTCACCATGCCGACGATCATGGGCAGGAAGGCGAATCCGGTGCGGACCGGCGTGTAGCCCTTCACGACCTGCAGGTAGTAGGTCAGGAACAGGAAGAGCCCGAACATGCCGATGACGGCCAGCCCCAGGGAGAGGTAGATGCCGCCCCGGTTGCGTTCGGTCACCACCCGCAGCGGCAGCAGGGGGGCCGGGGCCTTGCTCTCGACCAGGACGAACGCGCCGAGCAGGACCACCGAGGTGATGAAGAGCGCGACGGTGACGGGGGCGGTCCAGCCGTCGGACTCGGCGCGGGTGAACCCGTACACCAGCGACAGCAGGCCGGTGGTGGCGAGAACGACACCGGGGAGGTCCAGCCGGGCGCCGTTGCGGGCGCCCGCCGGCTCGCGCACCACGGTGACGGCGCCGAACACGGCCACGACGGCGAACGGGATGTTGACGAACAGCGCCCAGCGCCAGTTCAGGTACTCGGTCAGCGCACCGCCCATGATCAGGCCGACGGCCCCGCCGGCACCGGAGATCGCGCCGTAGATCCCGAATGCCTTTGCCCGCTCCTTGGGTTCGGTGAAGGTGACCGCGAGCAGCGAGAGCGCGGCCGGTGCGAGCAGTGCGCCGAACACGCCCTGCAGGGCGCGGGAGGCGAGCAGCATCCCGGGGTTGACCGCGAGGCCGCCCAACGCGGATGCGCCCGCGAAGCCGAGCAGGCCGACGATGAACGCGCGTCTGCGGCCGGTGAGGTCGGCGATGCGGCCGCCGAAGAGCAGCAGGCTGCCGAACGCCAGCGAGTAGGCGGTGATCACCCATTGCCGGTTGCCGTCGGAGATGCCGAGGTCGTGCTGGGCCGAGGGCAGGGCGATGTTCACGATGGTCGTGTCGAGCACGACCATCAACTGGGCGATGCCGATGAATAACAGCGCTTTCCAGCGCTGTGGGTCCGGCTGGGCGGTTGCGGGCATGACGCCTCTCAGTTGACCGGGCGGCAGGGGTGGGCGGAGCTGCTCAGGGTGCCTGTTCCAGCGAGGGCAGCAGGGTGGGTAGCAGTTCGGCGACTACGTCGACTGCGGCGCGCCACGCTTCATCGCTGCCGGGTCCGCCCGCGGCGGTCCGGGCGAGGATGCCCTCGCGGGAGGCGAGCAGGAACATGGCGAGGTTCTGCGCGTCGACGCTCGTGCCGTTGCGCTCCAGTAGGCGGGCGAGGGCCCCGGTGACGGCCTTGTCGTGTTCGTGGAGCTGTGCGCTGAGCTCCGGGCTGCGGGCCGCGTCGAGCCGGAACTCCAGGAAGAGCAGGATCCAGCCCCGTTCGTCGGGGTCGACCGCCAGGAGCAGTTCCCCGATCCGTCGGGCCGCCCCCGGAGCCGGTTGGTTCAGCAGGCCCTCCAACTGGTCGAGCCGGTGCGCGGAGTGGCGGTCGAACAGCGCGAGGACGAGGCCCTGCTTGCTCTCGAAATTGGAGTAGAAGGCCCCCCGGGTGTACCCGGCCGCCGCGCACACGTCCTCGATGGTGGTCTTCGCGTACCCCCGCGCGACCAGCACCTGCCCGGCGGCGTCGAGCAGCCGGGCGCGGGTGTGAGCACGTCGGCGAGGCGGCCGGCCGGAATCGGTGGAAGCAGTCTTCGATGGAGCCACGCGGGAACGATACATCATGTATTTAATACGCCGTGTATCGAACTGCCATATCGTCGGCCGGAGTTGGCGGTGGGGTCGTCTCCGGGTCGTCTCCCTGGCGGATGCGGCCAAGCCCCTGGCGTGGTGCATGGAAAAAGTGATATCACTTTGACAGCTGGATCGGAAAAACTCGCTGGAGGAGCTGGTCTCATGGCCACACCGCGTTCTGCCGTCGACATCGAAGACGGCCCCGTCCTCGACCTTCCGGCACCCAAGATCACCGAGCGGGTCATCACCGGTGCCGCGGGGCTGCCGGTGCTCGGAGGGACGCTGCTCGGCCTGCTCGCGGGGATCGGGGCGACCATCGTCGGCGGCATCCAACTGGCCGGCGGGTCCAAGGCGTTGGGGATCACCCTGCTGACCGCCGGGCCGCTGGCCGTCCTGGGCGCACTGCTGCTGCTGTGCGGGCTGACCGTGGTCTCGCCCGGCCAGGCGCGGGTGGTCCAGCTGCTCGGCCGCTACCGCGGCACCATCCGTGCCGAGGGCCTGACCTGGCTGAACCCGTTCACCAGCCGCCGCCGGATATCCACCCGGATCCGCAACCACGAGACCGAGACCAACAAGGTCAACGACGCGGACGGCAACCCGATCGAGATGGCCGCCGTGGTGGTCTGGCAGGTCGAGGACACCGCCAAGGCCGTGTTCGAGGTGGACGACTACAGCGACTTCGTCGCCATCCAGACCGAGACCGCCGTCCGGCACATCGCCAGCAGCTACCCGTACGACGCCCACCGCGAGGGCCAGTTGTCGCTGCGCGACGGCGCGGAGGAGATCAGCCGGATGCTCTCCGCCGAGATCGCGGCCCGGGTCGTCTCGGCCGGGGTGCGGGTCGTCGAGTCCCGGATCACCCGGCTCGCCTACGCGCCCGAGGTCGCCCAGGTGATGCTCCAGCGTCAGCAGGCCGGGGCCGTGGTCGCGGCACGGCGGCTGATCGTCGAGGGCGCCGTCGGTATGGTCGAGGAGGCGCTGGACCGGCTCGCCGAGCGTGACGTCGTCGAACTGGACGAGGAGCGCAAGGCCGCCATGGTGAGCAACCTCCTGGTGGTGCTCTGCGGCGACCGGGGCGCCCAGCCCGTCGTGAACACGGGCTCCCTCTACCAGTAAGGCGCGGCGTTGGCGACGGAGCGGAAGAAGATCCTGCTGCGACTGGACCCGGCGGTCCACGACGCACTGGCCCGGTGGGCCGCGGACGAGCTGCGCAGTGCCAACGCGCAGATCGAGTTCCTCCTTCGCCGTGCCCTCAGCGACGCGGGCCGGATGCCCGGCGACGCGGCCCGTCTTCCCCGGCGCGGCCGACCGCCCAAGGAGAACCCGGAGACCGGCGGTTCCGACGCCGGATGAACGGGCCCATCCACCGTCCATCTGCTTGGAGTCCATCGTGGACCTGCCCATCACCCTGCCGGAGAAGCTCTACCTGCTCGCCTACCACCCCGAGCGCGAGCGGCTCACCGCCACCGCCAGGCTCGACCTGGTGCTGCGGGCCGCCGCGCTCGCCGAACTCCTACGGCGCGCGCTGATCCGCGACGACGGCCGGCACCCGGCCGCCGTCGACGGCGCGTCGGCCGACGGCCTCGACCCGCTCTCCGCCGCGATGCTGGAGCAGATCCGGCAGGGCCGGCGGCGCAGCTGGCAGAGCTGGGTCGGCCGCCGCCAGGGCCCGGCGGCCCGCGCCGCGCGGGTGGTCCGGGACGGGCTGGCGGCGTCCGGGCGGATCCGGCTCGAACAGCGCCGCACGCTCGGACTGTTCCCGTCCACCCGGGTCGTCCTGCCGGAGCAGCGGCTGCGCAAGTCGCTCGTGGCATCGGTGGGTTCGGCGCTGAAGGCGCCGCTCAGCCGGGTCGACCCGGCGGACGCCGCGCTGGTCGCGCTGGTCGACGCCGCCCGGCTCGGAGCCGTCCTGACGTGGCGCCAGAGCCGCGAGTTCCGCACCCGGATCGACAAGCTGGCCCCCGCCGCGGGCCCCGTCCCGCGCGCCCTGCGCCGGGCCATCAGCACCCGCAACTCCGACGTCGCATTGGTCTGACCCACCCGGTGTGATCCGCAAGACAGGCCCGGTCGCCGACACGGCGGCCGGGCCTCCCGCGTTCCGGGCCCGCGCCCCATCCACCGATCGGTTGATCCACCGTCCACCGCGCCCGCCCGCAGCTCTGACCGTCCGGTCGATCCGCGGCCGGGGCCCCGCGCGGGAAGCTCGTTGCAGGCCGGAGGAACCGGCCGGACCAGCGGGGACGAGCGGGAGGGAGCGGCGCGATGGCCGTGATCGAGGTGGCGGGGCTGCGCAAGGCCTACGGGCGGCGCCAGGTGCTGGAGGAGGTCTCCTTCGGCGTGGAGCGCGGCGAGGTGTTCGGCCTGCTGGGGCCGAACGGCGCGGGCAAGACGACCGCCGTGGAGTGCTGCGAGGGCCTGCGCCGGGCCGACGCGGGGACGGTCCGGGTCCTCGGCCTGGACCCGGTGAAGGACGCCCACCGGCTGCGGCCGAGGATCGGCATCCAGCTCCAGCAGGCCCAGTTGCAGGGCGCGCTGCGGGTCGGCGAGGCGCTGGAACTGTACGCCGCGCTCTACCCGAACCCCCGGGACTGGCGCGAGCTGCTGGACGAGTGGGGGCTCGCCGACCAACGCCGGACCCCATTCGACAAGCTCTCCGGCGGCCAGCGCCAGCGGCTGTTCATCGCCCTCGCCCTGATCGGCAACCCCGAGGTGGCCTTCCTGGACGAGCTGACCACCGCGCTCGACCCGCAGGGCCGCCGCGACACCTGGGAGCTGATCCGGCGGATCCGCGACGAGGGCGTGACGGTGGTCCTGGTCTCGCACTTCATGGACGAGGTCGAGGCGCTCTGCGACCGGGCCGCCGTCCTCGACGGCGGACGGATCGTCGCCACCGGCACCCCCGCGGAGCTGATCGCCCGCTCCGGCACCGGCGGCACGCTCGGCTTCCGCCCCACCGGGCCGCTGGACACCGCCCGGCTGGCGGCCCTGCCGGGGGTCACCGGGGTCGAGGAGCGGGACGGCCGGGTCGAGGTCTCCGGCGTCGGGGACTTCGCCGACGAGGTCACCGGCCTGCTCGCCCGCGAGGGGATCGTCGTCACCGGGCTGCGGATCCGCGAGCACAGCCTGGACGACGCCTACCTCGCCCTGACCCGCCACGACGCCTGACCCGCCATCACCGCGCCCATCACCACGCCCGAGGGGACCACCACCGTGAACCACACCGCCCACGCCGTCCGCCGCCTGGCCGTCGCCGAGGCCCGCCTGTTCCTCCGCGACCCGCTGACCGCCTTCTTCGGCCTCGCCTTCCCCGTCGTGCTGTTCCTCGTCCTCGGCTCCGTCCCGGCCCTGCGCAAGACCTCGCCCGACATGCACGGCATGAGCACCATCCAGCTGTACGCGCCGATCCTGGCCGTCTTCACCCTGCTGCTGCTCGGCCTCAACGGCCTGCCCTCGCTGCTCGCCGCCTACCGCGAACGCGGCGTGCTGCGCCGGATGTCCGCCAGCCCCGTCCGCCCGGCGCTGCTGTTCGGCGCGCTGCTGCCGCTGTACCTGGGCGTCGCCGTCGTCTCGGTGCTGCTGGTGGTGGCGGCCGGGCCCCTGCTCGGGGTGTCGCTGCCGCGCCGGCCGCTGGGGTTCCTGCTGGCTTTCCTGCTGGCTGCCGCCGCGCTGCTGTCGATCGGCCTGCTGCTCGCCGCGGTCGTCCCGTCCGCCAAGGCCGGCAACGCGGTCGGCGCGCTGGCCTTCTTCCCGATGATGTTCTTCTCCGGGATCTGGCTGCCGCGCGAGTTCTCGCCGGCCCTGCTCAACCGGATCGGGGACTTCACCCCCAGCGGCGCCGCCGTCCAGACCTTGCAGGACGCCTGGTCCGGGCACTTCCCGCATGCCGTGGGCCTGCTCACACTCGCGGCGTACGCGGTGCTCGCTGGGGCCGCGGCTGCCAGGCTGTTCCGGTGGGAATGATCATGCGGCCGTCGGCCGACGAGAACGCGCTCGGCGACTGGCAGGACCGGCTGGACCGGCTGATCGGCCCGCTCTGCTACGTCGCGCTGCTGATCGCCACCGCCCTGGCCCTGCTGATCCCCGTCCCGAACGCGCGTCCCGCCGCCGTCCTCCCGGCGGCGGCCGCCGCGTTCCTGTGGCTGGTCCTGCGCTCGGTGCTCGACCGCAGGCCGGGCCCGGACGGCCGCGCCCGGTACGCCGGCGCCCACTTCGCCGTCCTGCTGGCGCTGATCACCGTCCTGGTGCTGGACAACCCGATCTTCGGCTTCTTCGCCTTCACCGGCTACCTGCACGCCGCCCAGTACCTGCGGGGCCGGGCCCGGATGGCGGGTGCGGCCGTGGGCACCGTCCCCACCTCGCTCTCCCAGGTCGGCGGGGTCCTGCCCGACAGCCTGGCGAAGGTCGGCGGACTGCTGGCCGTCGTCGCCTTCAACCTGATGGTGGTCGGGCTGATGTTCGCGCTCAACGAGGCGGCCGACCGGCTGAGCGCCCGCCGCAAGGCCGCCAACGCCGAACTCGCCGAGGCCAACCGGCTGCTCACCGAGACGCTCGCCGAGAACGCCGGACTGCACGCCCAACTCCTCGTCCAGGCCCGGGAGGCCGGGGCCGGGGGCGCGCGCCCCGCGGCGCGCGCGGGCGGGGC
>NZ_JBHWIJ010000010.1:26614-34644 GCF_042732255.1 Kitasatospora sp. NPDC059803
GTCCACGCCCGCGCTGCCGGCCGGACTGCACCCAACACGGCTCGCCGAGGCGCGGGTGGGGGGGGCCGCGGCGGAGCGCCGCCGGCTCGCCCGGGAGATCCACGACACCGTCGCCCAGGGCCTGGCCGGGATCGTCACCCAGCTCCAGGCCGCCGACCAGACCCGCGCCCAGGACGCCGCGGCCGCCGAGCGGCACCAGGCGAACGCGGCGGCCCTCGCCCGGGAGAGCCTGACCCAGGCCCGCCGGGCCGTCCACGCGCTGCGCCCGATCGAACTGGAGCGCGCCGCGCTGCCGGAGGCGCTGGCGGAGCTGGTCGAGCAGTGGCGGGAGCGCAACGACGCCGCCGCCGGGCTGACCGTCACCGGCGAGGCCCGCCCGCTGCACCCCGAGGTCGAGGTGACCCTGCTGCGGATCGCCCAGGAGTCGCTGGCCAACGCCGCCAAGTACGCGCGGGCCTCCCGGGTCGGGGTCACCCTCTCGTACATGCCCGGCCTGGTCACCCTGGACGTCCGGGACGACGGCGTCGGCTTCGACCCGGCCGCCGAGCCCGCCTCCCGGGCCGCCGGCGGCGGCTACGGTCTGGACGTGATGCGCCGCCGCGTGCAGCGCCTGGCCGGGCGGCTCGACCTGGAGACCGAACCGGGCGCCGGCACGACCGTGTCCGCGACCCTGCCGGCGATCAGCATGGAGGAGTAGCACCGTGAGCGACGCGACGACGATCAGACTGCTGTTGGTGGACGACCACCCGGTGGTGCGGGACGGGCTGCGCGGGATGTTCACCGCCGCCCCCGGCTTCGAGGTGGTCGGCGAGGCCGGGGACGGCGCCGAGGCGCTGGTCCTGGTTGCCGCGCTGCGCCCGGACGTGGTGCTGATGGACCTGCGGATGCCGCGGATGGACGGTGTCACCGCGATCCGCGAGATGGCCGAACGCGGCCTGCCCGGGCGGGTCCTGGTGCTCACCACCTACGACACCGACGCCGACGTGCTGCCCGCCGTCCGGGCCGGCGCCACCGGCTACCTGCTCAAGGACGCCGCCCGGGAGGAGCTGTTCCACGCCGTCCGGGAGGCCGCCCGCGGCGCCTCGGTGATCGCGCCGACCGTCGCCGCCAAGCTGCTCGGCCAGGTCCGCGCGCCCGTCCGGGAGCCGCTCAGTCCGCGCGAGCTGGAGGTGCTGGAACTGGTCGCGTCCGGGGCCACCAACCGGGAGGCCGCCGCCCGGCTGTTCATCAGCGAGGCCACCGTGAAGACCCATCTGATCCACGTCTACGCCAAGCTCGACGCCAAGGACCGCGCCTCCGCCGTCGCCGCCGCCTACAACCTGGGGCTGCTCACCCCGACCGGCCGGCCATAAGACCGACCGGTCTAAGCTGGCCGGATGCTCGAACCCGCCCTGCTGCCGACCCCGCTGGTGGACTGCACCGACGAGGTGTTCGCGCGGGCCGGAGTGGAACTGCGGCTCAAACGGGACGACCTGCTGCACCCGAGCGTCCCGGGCAACAAGTGGCGCAAGCTCGCGCCCAACCTGGCGGCCGCCGTCGCCCAGGGCCACACCCGGCTGCTGACCTTCGGCGGGGCGTACTCCACCCATCTGCGGGCGGTCGCGGCGGCCGCCGCGGCGCTCGGCCTGGAGAGCGTCGGGCTGGTCCGCGGCGAGGAGCTGGCCGACCGGCCGCGCAACTGGTCGCTGCGGGCGGCCGAACGGGCCGGGATGCGGCTGGAGTTCCTGACCCGCGCCGAGTACCGGGAGGCCACCGGCCGCGCCGCCGCCGGCACCACGGCCGGTCCGCAGGGGCGCTGGGGCCACTGCCTGGTGCTCCCGGAAGGCGGCTCCAACGCGCTGGCCGTGACCGGCGCGGCGGCGATCCCGGCCGAACTGCCCGACCTGGGCGGGCACGACGTGGTCTGTTGCCCGGTCGGCACCGGCGGCACCCTGGCGGGCATCGCGGCCGGCCTGCCGCCGGGCGCGCGGGCGCTCGGCGTGGCCGTGCTGCGCGGCGGCGAGGGCTACCTGGAGGGCGAGGTCACCCGGCTCCACCGGGCCGCCTACGGCCGGGAGTTCGACAACTGGCGGATCGACCACGCGCACCACGGCGGCGGCTACGGCAAGGTCCCGGCCGAACTGGCCGCCTTCGCCGAGCGGTTCGAAGCCCGCCACGGCATCCCGCTGGAACGCCGTTACGTGGCCAAGCTGCTGGCCGCGCTGACCGGCCTGGCCGCCGCCGGAGCCTTCCCCCGCGGCACCCGGCTCACCGCCGTCGTCACCGGCCTGCCCGACCCGGAGTAGACCCGGATCGGGCCGGAACGGCTCATCCGAAGGTCAGGTCGGCGCACGGGTCGGTGTCGGCGCCGCGGGTGTTCTCCGCTATGCCGGTGGGCACCCCGCTGGGCACGCCGCTCGGGTCGGCGGTGGCGGGGGCGGAGGACTTGGCGCCGGGGCCGCTGCCGACCGCGTCCAGCTTGGTGGCGGGGCTGGGCCGGTAGTCGCGGCCCAGGGTGACGGTGATGCCCTCGGAGCCCGGCTCCTCGACCGCGCGCGCCCCCGGGAAGAGCGCGGCCACCTGGTCGGCGGCGGCCTTCAGGGCCGGGTCGTAGCTGATCTCGGTCTGCATCCGTCCGCCGGCGGGCTTGCCGAGCGTGACGTTCTGGAAGCCCCGGGCCCGCAGCGCCTCCCCGCCGGAGGTGGACAGGCCGGGGGTGCCGACGCCGTTGACCACCAGCACGGGGGCCGCGGCCTGTTCGGGCGTGAGCGGTGCGGACGGGCCGGCCGAGGCTCCCGGGGTCGCGCCGTCGGGGCCGGGGGCGGTGGGGGAGGGCGCCGGGGTGTCGGTGCCGGAGGTGCTCTGGCCGTCCAGGGTGCGGTCCTCGCGCAGCAGCCGCCACAGCGTGTTGGCGTCCGGCTGGACGAGCTGGACGCGCTCGCCGGCGAAGCGCCAGGGCGCGGTCACGAAGGTGATGTCGGACAGCTTGATGTCCTGGAGCGAGCGGGCGAAGTCCACCAGCTTCATCGCGGTGCCCAGCCCCTCGTCCACGGTGAGCGAGCGGGTGGCCGCGTCGGCGAGCGGGAGCAGCGTGGGCAGGGAGAAGCCCTGGCCCTGCACCTTCTTGATCATCGAGGAGACGAAGGCCTGCTGGCGCTTCATCCGCCCGATGTCGGAGTTGTCGCCGAAGCCGTAGCGGGCCCGCAGGTAGTCCACGGCGGGCTGGCCGGAGAGCTTCTGCATGCCCTTGCGGAGGTGTATGCCGTGCGAGTCGACGTTGTTGGGGACGCAGACGTCCACGCCGTTGATGGCGTCGGCCATCGCGGCGGCGCCCTTGAAGTCGACCACGATGGTGTGGTCGATCCGCAGGCCGGTGAGCGTCTCGACGGTGTTCTGCGTGCAGGCCGGGTTGCCCTTGGGGAACTCGCCGATGGTGAAGGCCGAGTTGAACATCTGGTTGTTCCGGGGCGTGGTCCAGGTGCCGCTCGGCAGCTTGCAGGACGGGATGGTGACCAGGGTGTCCCGGGGTATGGAGACGCCGACGGCGTGCTTGTGGTCGGCGTAGACGTGCACCAGCATCGCGGTGTCGGAGTGGCCGACGCCCTCGTCGCCGCCGCCGATCGCGCTGTTGCCGTCGTCGCGGGTGTCCGAGCCGAGCACCAGGATGTTCACCGGCAGTTGGGCGCCGGGGGTGACCGGGGCGGGCGCGGGCGGGCGCTCGGTGGCGACGCCGCCCGGGTCGAAGGTGGTGATGTTGTGGTCCAGCGGGTGGTAGAACCAGGCCCCGGCGCCCACGACGGACAGCACCAGGACGGCGGCCAGGCCGATGGCTGTCCGCAGGTAGCGGCGCCTGCGCGTGCTGCTGCCCATCCTCCGTGTCCCCCCGTCTTTCCGTCTCTCGTGTTCGATGTTCGAACATTAGACGTTTCGACGGGCTGTTCGGTTACCTCTGCCGGCGGCCCGGATTTCGCTCCGGGGCTGTGATGCTGATCACGCCCCGGATGCTGGTCACGCTCCGGGGCCGGCGGCGCCGGTGAGCATCCGGCGGAGCAGGTCGCGCAGGACGGCCCGCTCGTCGTGGCCGAGGGCGGCCAGCGGCTCGCGGGCGAAGTTCAGCGATTCGCGCAGTTCCTCGGAGGCGGTGGCGCCGGTGCCGGTGGCGGCGACCAGCTTGACCCGGCGGTCCTGCCGGTCGGCCTCCCGGGTGACGAAGCCGCGGGCTTCGAGCCGGTCGACGATGCCGGTGATGTTGGACGGCTCGCAGCTGAGCGTCTGGGCGATCTGGCGCATCGGCATGGGGCCGCGGCGCAGCAGGGCGAGCACCTTGGCCTGGGCGCCGGTGAGCGAGCGGGCGGCGGCCGCCTCCTCGTACTCGCGATGGAACAGTGCGACCAGGTTGGCCATCAGATCGACGACCTCGCGGGTGATCTCGTCGGACTGCGGCGTGGCGGTCCGGGTCGACTGGGTGTCCATGTCCGAGAGTCTACCTGAAAAGTTGACAACATGAACCTTTCATGCCCATCGTTACTTCAGTAGCTCAACCTTTCATGCATCGGAACCACCTAAGGAGCGCCTCCCATGGCAGAGCAGGCCGCACCCGCGACCGCCCGTGAATGGCACCTCGCCGCCCGACCCCAGGGCTGGCCGGTGCCGACCGACTTCGCCCTGGTCGAGGCCCCGGTCCGGACCCCGGGCCCGGGCGAGATCCTGGTCCGCAACGCCTTCCTGTCGGTGGACCCGTACATGCGGGGCCGGATGAACGACGTGAAGTCCTACGCCCCGCCGTTCCGGCTCGGCGAGGCCATGGAGGGCGGCGCGGTCGGCTACGTGGTCGCCTCCGGGGCCGAGGGCTTCGCCCCGGGCGACGCCGTGCTGCACGGCCTCGGCTGGCGCGAGTACGCCACCCTGGACGCCCGCCACGCGGTCAAGGTCGACCCGGCCGCCGCCCCGCTCTCCGCCTACCTCGGCGTGCTCGGCATGCCCGGCCTGACCGCCTACGCCGGGCTGCTCGCCGTCGGCGGCCTCAAGAAGGGCGACAAGGTCTTCGTCTCCGGCGCGGCCGGCGCGGTCGGCAGCATGGTCGGCCAGATCGCCAAGCTCAAGGGCGCCTCGCTGGTGGTCGGTTCGGCCGGCTCGGCGGAGAAGGTCGCCAAGCTGGTGGACGTCTACGGCTACGACGCCGCCTTCAACTACAAGGACGCCCCGGTCCACGAGCAGCTGGCCCAGGCTGCCCCCGACGGCATCGACCTCTACTTCGACAACGTCGGCGGGGAGCACCTGGAGGCCGCGATCGGCGCGCTCACCGTGCACGGCCGTGCCGTGCTCTGCGGCGCGATCGCCCAGTACAACGACACCACCGCCCCCGCCGCCCCGCGCAACCTGGCGCTCGCGATCGGCAAGCGGCTGCGCCTGGAGGGCATGCTGGTCAGCGACCACGCGGCGCTGCAGTCGCAGTTCGTCGCCGACGTGGCCGGCTGGCTGACGTCCGGTGAACTGCGCCACGAGGAGACCGTGGTGGACGGCTTCGAGCGCACCGCGGACGCCTTCCTCGACCTGCTGCGCGGCGTCAACACCGGCAAGATGGTGGTCCGCCTGGACGGCTGACCCTCCGTCAGCTCGCTGACCGCCCCGCCGCCCCCCACCGGGCGTGCGGGGCGGTTTGCGTACGGGCGCAGGGGAATCGGTCGCACTACCGCATTCCGGCCGGATCCGAAAGTGCGTCATCCACGGTGCGGGGCGGCGCGGTACGGTGGGTCCCGCCTGGCGATGGGGCCGTTCGGGGGAGAGATCCGGCCGAGGGGTAGACCTCGTTGAGGATTCGACTAGCATTGAGCGAAAGCCTGTCCGTTTTGCTCAATTTAGTAGCTTAATGTCGGCTAACGTGGGTAACTGTGGATCAACTGCAGGCACGAGGCAGCTGGGGAAGGCGACCCTCGTCCACAGCCTGGAGGTCCCGGTGACGACACGTGGAGTTCTCTACATCCACTCCGCGCCCCGCGCGCTGTGCCCGCACGTCGAGTGGGCCGTCGCGGGGGTGCTGGGTGTACGGGTGAGCCTGGACTGGATCCGCCAGCCGGCCTCGCCCGGACACTGGCGTGCCGAGCTTTCCTGGCAAGGGGAGCCCGGTACGGCCTCGAAGGTCGCCTCCGTACTGCGCGGTTGGCAGCTGATGCGGTACGAGGTCACCAGTGAGCCCTGCGCCACGGCGGAGGGGGAGCGGTACAGCAGCACGCCCTCGCTCGGCATCTTCCACGCCGTCACGGGCATCCACGGCGACATCCTGATCCCCGAGGACCGGCTGCGCGCCGTCCTGCTGCGGGCCCGCAGCGAGGGGGCCGACCTGGAGGCCGAGATCTCCCGGCTGCTGGGCAAGCCCTGGGACGACGAGCTGGAGCCGTTCCGCTACGCGGGCGAGGGGGCACCGGTGCGCTGGCTGCACCAGGTGGTCTGAGCCGGCGGGCGCACGACGCACGAGAGGGGCCGGCGAGCGCCGGCCCCTCTCGGTGCGTTCGGACCAGGTGCGTACCGAGTCGGTGCGTACCGGGTCGGTGTGCGGACTAGCGGGAGCGGAAGGCCAGCACCACGTTGTGGCCGCCGAAGCCGAACGAGTTGTTCAGCGCCGCGATCCGGCCCTCGGGCAGCGGGCGGGCCTCGCCGCGCACGATGTCCGCGTCCACGTCGTCGTCCAGCTCGTCGACGTTGATGGTCGGCGGGGCGATCCGGTGGTACAGGGCCAGCACGGTGGCGACGGTCTCGATGCCGCCGGCGCCGCCCAGCAGGTGGCCGGTCATCGACTTGGTGGCCGAGATGGCGATGTGGTCGAGGTCGTCGCCGAGCTCCTTGCGCAGCGCCTTCAGCTCGGCGGTGTCACCCTGCGGGGTCGAGGTGGCGTGCGCGTTGACGTGCACGATCTCGGCCTTGTCCAGGGTGTTGCGGTCGAACAGGTCGGCCAGTGCGCGGGCCACGCCGGCGCCGGTCGGCTCGGGCTGGGCGATGTGGTGGGCGTCCGAGGACAGGCCCTGGCCCACGGCCTCGCAGTAGATCCGGGCGCCGCGCGCCTCGGCGTGCTCGACCGACTCCAGCACGACCACGCCGGCGCCCTCGCCCAGCACGAAGCCGTCCCGGCCCTTGTCGTACGGGCGGGAGGCGCCCTCGGGGTCGTCGTTGTTCTTGGACATCGCCATCATGTTGGCGAACGCGGCGATCGGCAGCGGGTGGATCGCCGCCTCGGTGCCGCCGGCCACCACGACGTCGGCGCGGCCGGTGCGGATCATCTCGATCGCGTAGCCGATCGCCTCGGCGCCGGAGGCGCAGGCGGAGACGGGGGTGTGCACACCCGCGCGGGCGCCGACCTCCAGACCGACGTTGGCCGCCGGGGAGTTGGGCATCAGCATCGGGACGGTGTGCGGGGAGACCTTGCGGGCGCCCTTCTCCTTCAGCACGTCGTACTGGTCGAGCAGGGTGGTCACGCCGCCGATGCCGGAGGCGATGACGGTGCCGAGGCGCTCGGGGGCGAGCTTGGAGGAGTCGTCGGTGGCCGGCGTCTCGTAGCCGGCGTCGGCCCAGGCCTCACGGGCGGCGATCAGCGCGAACTGGGCCGAGCGGTCCAGCTTGCGGGCCAGCGGCCGGGGGAGGATCTCGCCCGGCTCGACGGCCGTGCGGGCGGCGATCTTGACGGGCAGCTCGGCGGCCCACTCCTCGGTCAGGGCCGCCACTCCGGAGCGTCCTGCGACCAGGTTCTCCCAGGTGGTGGCGGCGTCGCCGCCCAGCGGCGTGAAGGCGCCGATACCCGTGACGACCACGGTACGGTTTTCAGCGGTCACTGGTTCTTCTTCTCTCACGATCGTGGGGTCGGCGGCGAGCCGAGGAAGGGCCCGGGCGGGGCGCCCGGGGGGGGAGCCCGCCCCCCGGGGGGGGGCGGGGGGCGGGGCCCGGTGACCGTCAGGGGGGGCGCTTCCGGGGGGGGGGGGGCAGGGGCTGTGGTGGCACAGGGGATTCTGGTGGTGTTTTTAACCCCGGCCCGCGACTCGGCCGGGCGCACGGCGCTGGAG
>NZ_JBHWIJ010000010.1:34654-45272 GCF_042732255.1 Kitasatospora sp. NPDC059803
CGGCGGGCCCCGGGTTGGCGGCCCCCGCCCGGCGCCTCGGGCAGCCACGGGGGAGCCGGGCCGACGAGTCAGCCGTCCGAGGCGTCGAGAACGCCGGACGTGCTGGAGGGATCGAACGGGTCGATCGCTCAGGCGGCGGCGTTGGTGAGGATGTAGTTCACCGCGTCGCCGACGGTCTTCAGGTTCTTGACCTCGTCGTCCGGGATCTTGACGTCGAAGCGCTCCTCGGCGGCCACGACGACCTCGACCATGGACAGCGAGTCGACGTCCAGGTCGTCCGTGAAGGACTTCTCGAGCTCGACGTCCTCGGTCGGGATACCGGCGATCTCGTTGACGATCTCGGCGAGACCTTCCAGAACCTCGTCCTTGGTAGCCATACTGGCTGCTCCTCTTCGGTGTTGAACGCGTCCGACCGGCGGCCGGACGCAGGCTTTGCGGAATGAGTGGGGCGAAACGCGCCTAGGGGAGCGTAACGACTGCCGCGGCGTACACGAGACCCGCCCCGAACCCGATGATCAGTGCGAGGTCGCCGCTGCGGGCCTCGCCGCTCTCCAGCATGCGCTCCATCGCCAGCGGGATGGAGGCCGCCGAGGTGTTGCCGGTCTCGGCGATGTCGCGGGCGACCGGCACCGAGTCGGGCAGCTTGAGCGCCTTGATCATGGCGTCGGTGATGCGCATGTTGGCCTGGTGCGGGATGAACGCGCCGAGCTGGTCGGCGGTGACCCCGGCGGCGTCCAGCGCCTGCTGGGCCACCTTGGCCATCTCCCACACCGCCCAGCGGAAGACCGGCTGGCCGTCCATCCGCAGGGCCGGCCACTTGGCCTCCTCGCCCACGCCGTTGACGGCGTCGGGCTTGGCGAAGGCGGTGTCCCAGGCCTGGGTCTGCGAGATGACGTCGGACTGCGAGCCGTCCGAGCCCCAGATCAGCTTGCCGATACCGGGCGTGTCGGACGGGCCGACGATCGCGGGGGGGGCGGCGGGGCGGCCGGGGATCGCGGGGGAGCGGTGCGGAGGGGGGGGCGGGGCGCGCAGCCGCGGGGCGCCGAGCACCAGCACGTACTCGGCGTTGCCGCCGCGGATCATGCCGTCGGCCAGGCCCAGGCCGTAGCCGAAGCCCGCGCAGGCGGCCGAGATGTCGAAGGCCGGGGCGGTGCCGCAGCCGAGCCGCTCGGCGATCTCGGTGGCGATCGCCGGGGTCTGCTTGAGGTGCGAGACGGTCGCGACGATCACGCCGCCGATCTGGTCCGGGGTGATCCCGGCCTGGGCGATGGCCTTGCCGGAGGCCTGCACCGACATCTCGGCGACGCTCTCCTCCGGGCCGGCCCAGCGGCGCTCGGCGATCCCGCTGCGGGTGCGGATCCACTCGTCCGAGGAGTCGATCCACTCCAGCACCTCGGCGTTGGGGATCACCCGGACCGGGCGGTAGCCGCCCACGCCGAGGATGCGCGCGTACTGCGCGCCCTCGGACGGGCGGATCTGCGGCTTCGTCATGCCTGGGTCTCCTGATCCTGACCGCCGTGCTCCGCGACGAGTGCGCGGGCCTTGTCCAGGTCGGCGGGGGTCTTGAGGGCAAGCGTCGCCACACCCTTGAGGTTGCGCTTGACCAGTCCGGTGAGAGTGCCCGCGGGGGACAGCTCGATGACGGCGGTCGCACCCAGCTGCCCGAGGGTCTCCATGCAGAGGTCCCAGCGGACCGGGTTGGAGACCTGCGACACCAGGCGGGTGAGCACCTCGGCGCCGGAGGCCACGACCTCGCCGTCCTTGTTGGAGACGTAGCGGACCTGCGGGTCGGCCACGGTCAGCGTCGGGGCCAGCGCGGCCAGCCGCTCGACACCCGGGGCCATGTGCTCGGTGTGGAAGGCGCCGGCCACCTTCAGGGCGACCAGCTTGGCACCGGCCGGCGGGTCCGCCTTCAGCGTCTCCAGCTGGGCCAGCGTGCCGGCGGCCACGATCTGGCCGCCGCCGTTGTTGTTGGCCGCGGTCAGGCCGTGCTCGGCCAGCTTCGCCGCGACGACCTCCGGGTCGCCGCCGAGCACGGCGATCATGCCGGTCTCGGTGACGGCGGCGGCCGCGGCCATCGCCCGGCCGCGCTCGCGGACGAAGGTCAGCGCGTCGTGCGCGCTCAGCACCCCGGCGCCGGCGGCGGCGGTGATCTCGCCGACGCTGTGGCCGGCCACGGCGCCGACCAGCTTGCGGGCGACGTCCTCGTCCGGGAACAGCTCACGGGCGGTCATCAGACCGGCCGCGACCAGCAGCGGCTGGGCGACGGCGGTGTCCTTGATCTCCTCTGCGGAGGCCTCGGTCCCGGCGTGCACCAGGTCGAGCCCGGCGACCTCCGACCAGCCGCGGAGGCGGTCGGCGACACCGTCCAGCTCCAGCCAGGGGCTGAGGAAACCGGGGGACTGGGCACCCTGTCCAGGGGCGACGATTACGAGCACGGTTCAACCCTCTCTCGCCAGGCGCCCAGGGGCGGGTAGGCGACGGTAACGAAGAAAACCATCCGGGATTGTAAGTTCCCTACAGGCGGTTCAGCTCGGCTCCCCGGCCGCGGTGAGTCGGCCGAGGGCGAGTGCGATCCGCAGCGTGAACGCCGAACGCACGTCGGACGGGGCGTACCCCGTGACGTCGGTCACACGTCGTAGCCGGTAGCGCACCGTATTGGGGTGGACGAAGAGCATCCGGGCGGCGCCCTCCAGCGAAGAGGCCTGCTCCAGGTAGACGCTCAGCGTTTCCAGCAGCGCCGAGCCGGCTTCGTCCAGCGGTGTGTAGATCTCCTCCACCAGCTGGCGGCGGGCGGCCTGGTCGCCGGCCAGCGCGCGCTCGGGCAGCAGGTCGTCGGCCAGCACCGGGCGGGGCGCGTCCGGCCAGGCGGCGCAGGCGCGCAGGCCGGCCGCGGCGGCGTGCGCCGAGCGGGTCGCCGAGAGCAGGTCCGGCACGGTCGGGCCGACCACCACCGGGCCCGGCGCGAACTGGCCGATCAGCGCCCGGGCCGCGTGCACCGGCTCCTTGTCGCCGCCGACCACGACCACCAGGCGCTTGCCCAGCACCCCGGTCAGCACGTGCAGCTTGGCGTACCGGGCGGCCCGGCGGATCGCCTCGACCACCAGCTCGCTGTCGCCGTCCGGGGCGCTGCCCATCACCACCCGGACCTGGCTGGGCTGGCCCCAGCCGAGCGCCGCGGCCCGCGACAGCACGCCCTCGTCCGCGTCGCCGGACAGCAGCGAGTTGACCACCAGCGCCTCCAGCCGGGCGTCCCAGGCGCCGCGCGCCTCGGCCGCCTGGGCGTACACCTGGGCGGTCGCGAAGGCGATCTCCCGGGCGTAGACCAGCACCGACTCGCGCATGTCCGCCTCGTCGCCGGGGGCGGCCACCTCCTCGATGGCCTCCTCCATCACCTCGATCGTGGTGCGGATCAGCTCGACGGTCTGGCGCAGGGTGATCGCCCTGGTCAGCTCGCGCGGGGCGGTGCCGAAGACGTCCGTGGAGATCGCCTGGGCGGCGTCCGGGTGGCGGTACCACTCGGTGAAGGCGGCGATGCCGGCCTGGGCGACCAGGCCGATCCAGGAACGGTGCTCCGGCGGCATCCGCCGGTACCAGCCGAGCTGGTCGTCCATCCGGGAGATCGCGGCGGTGGCCAGCTTGCCCGAGGACTTCTCCAGCCGCTTGAGCGTCGCGGCCCGGCGCTCGGCCCGCTCGGCGGCCATTCTGCGCTCCTGCGCGGTCAGGCGGGGCGCCGCCCGGCCGGGGCGGTCGCGGCCGGCCCTGGGGGCCGGGCTCTTCCCGGTCGGCTCGGCCGTGGGACTGGGTTCGCTCTTGGAGTTCGCGGAAGCGGCTGGCACAAGGACAAGACTGCCTCACGTGAGTGACTGCTCGTGCACACCCCCCGGTGCAGCGGCACGGTGGTGCCGGTCACACCCACTACCGTGGGGCCCGTGACAGACGACGCCGCCCGCCCCCGCGCCGACCTGCGCCGCACCGCCGAGCGCTACCTCTCCACCCCGGCCGAGGGCGTCGAGACCCGACACGCGTTCTCCTTCTCCGGCCACTACGACCCGAAGAACACGCACTTCGGCGCGCTGCTCGCGTGCAACGAGGAACTCCTCGCCCCCGGCGCCGGGTACGAGGAGCACAAGCACCGGGACACCGAGATCCTCACCTGGGTGCTGGAGGGCGCGCTGGCGCACCGGGACTCCCAGGGGCACGGCGGGGTGGTCCGCCCGGGGATGGTCCAGCACCTCGGCGCGGGCTCCGGCGTCACCCACACCGAGCGCAACGTCGGCGGGGCCGCCGGCCCGGTCCGCTTCGTCCAGATGTGGCTCCAGCCGGACGTGTTCGACGCGCCCCCGGCGTACGGGCTGCGCAAGGTGGAACCGGCCGACGGCGGGTTGACGCTGCTCGCCTCCGGGCTGGAGCGCGACGCCGGGACGGACGCCCTGCGGCTGCGCCGCGGCGACGCCGCGCTCTGGCTGGCGACGGCGGGGCCGTGGCAGCCGCTGCCCGCACTGCCCGAGGCCGCCTGGCGGTACGCGCACCTGACCGCCGGCTCGCTCGGCTACCGGACGATCCCGGGGCCCAAGGGCGGCGGCCGCTCGATGGCCCCGGGCGACAGCGTGCGGATCACCGGTGACGCCTTCGCCGACCCGACGGCCGGCGAGACCGGCGCCGAACTCCTGCTCTGGGAGATGCACTCGCCGGTCTCGTACGGCTAGGTCCTGGCCTTTCAGCCTTTCAGTCGTTCAGCTGTTCAGTTCGGCCAGGACCGCGTCCGAGCAGGCCGGCCAGACCTCGGCGGCCCACGGGCCGAAGTCCCGGTCGGTGAGCGCGACGCAGGCCACGCCGGCCTCCGGGTCGACCCACAGGAAGGTGCCGGACTGGCCGAAGTGGCCGAAGGTGGCGGGCGAGTTGGCGGTGCCCGTCCAGTGCGGGGCCTTGCCGTCGCGGATCTCGAAGCCGAGACCCCAGTCGTTCGGCCGGCGGTGGCCGTAGCCGGGCAGCACGCCGCTGGTGCCCGGGAAGGCGACCTCGCGGGTGGCCTGCCGGACGGTGGACGGGTCCAGCAGCTTCGGGGACTGGAGCTCGGCGGCGAACCGGACCAGGTCCGCGACGGTGGACAGGCCGCCGGCGCCGGCCGGGGACTTGTGCGCGGTGTTCAGCAGGGTGTCGTGCATGCCCAGCGGCTCGAACACCGCCTCGGCGGCGTACCGGGAGAACTCGATCCCGGCGGCGTCGGACAGCGCCCGCGCCAGCGCGTCGAAGCCCGCGTTGGAGTACAGCCGGCGGTTGCCGGGCTCGGCGAACACCCGGTTCTCGTCGAAGCCCAGGCCGGAGGTGTGCGCGAGCAGGTGGCGGACGGTCGAGCCGGCCGGCCCGGCCGGGTCGTCCAGCTCGAAGACGCCCTCCTCGACCGCGACCAGCACCGCGTACGAGGTGAGCAGCTTGGTCACCGACGCCAGCGGGAACAGGTGCTGCTGCGGCCCGTACGTGCCCAGCACCGCGCCGTCCGCCCCCCGGACCACCGCCGCCGCGGCGTGGGGCACCGGCCAGTTCTCGATCATCCGCAAGCTCTCCATGCGCCCGACTCTAACGAAGGCCCGAAAACGGGTGGCGGGAGCACCCGGGTGTGAGGCTTGCTTGGAGTGCACTCCAACTCGATAGCGTCGTCGTCACCGCTCACCACAGGGGGTAACCGATCATGGCCACGCTCGCACCCGTCCAGCTCGACCTGCGGACCTGCGCCGACGTGTACCAGCGCCCGGTCGGCGATCCGGACCGGACCCCGCGGCACACCATCAGCGAGGTCGCCGTGGCCAGCGGGCTCACCGCGCACACCCTGCGCTGGTACGAGCGGATCGGTCTGCTCGACCCGGTCGACCGCTCCGCCAGCGGCCAGCGCCGCTACTGCGACGCCGACCTGCACCGGCTGGCCTTCCTGGGCCGGCTGCGGCTGACCGGCATGCCGATCGCCGACATGCTCCGCTACGTGGAGCTGGCCCGCGAGGGTGAGCGGACCTACGAGGCGCGGCGCCAACTGCTGGTCGACCAGCGCGAGGAGGTCCGCCAACGGGTCGCCGACCTCCAGGCCACCCTCGCCGTCCTCGACTACAAGATCGACCTGTACTCCGGCCGGATCGCCGCGTCCGACGAACCGGCCGTCCGCCGCCACGAGTAGCCGCCATCAGCACGCCGCACGCGGAGTACGCCGCACGCATGCGCCGCACGCAGAGGAAGAAGCAGAGCGATGACCGTTCCCGTCCTCCCCACCGCCCGACTCGGCACCGACGGCCCGTTCGTGGGCGTCCAGGGCCTCGGCTGCATGGGCATGAGCGACTTCTACGGCCCGACCGACCGGCCCGAGGCGCTCGCCACCCTGGACGCCGCCCTGGAAGCCGGCGTCACCCTGTTCGACACCGCCGACGCCTACGGCTTCGGCCGCAACGAGGAGCTGATCGGCCCCTTCGTCCGCGCCAACCGCGACCGGGTGGTGCTCGCCACCAAGTTCGCCGTGGAGCGCAAGGAGGACGACCCGAGTCACCGCGGCATCCGCAACGACCCGGCGTACATCCGGGCCGCCGTCGACGCCTCGCTGCGCCGCCTCGGCGTGGACGAGATCGACCTCTACTACATGCACCGCCGCGACCCGGCCGTGCCGCTGGCCGACTCGGTCGGCACCATGGCCGAGCTGGTCCGGGCCGGCAAGGTGCGCCAGCTGGGGCTGTCCGAGGTGACGGGCGCCGAACTGCGCGAGGCGTACGCGATCCACCCGATCGCCGCGCTGCAGTCCGAGTGGTCGGTGTTCGCCCGGGACGTCGAGCGCACGGCGGTGCCGGCCGCGGCCGAACTGGGCGTCGCCTTCGTGCCGTACTCACCGCTCGGCCGGGGCTTCCTGACCGGGGTGTTCCAGGCCGCCGAGCAGCTCGCGGCGGACGACGTCCGGCGCACCCAGCCGCGCTTCACCGGCGCCAACGCGGCGGCCAACGCCGAACTCCTGGCGCCGCTGCGGGAGATCGCGACGGCCCGCGGGGTGACCCTCGCGCAGGTCGCGCTGGCCTGGGTGCACCAGCGGGCCGAGGTGCACGGGCTGACCGTCGTGCCGATCCCCGGCACCCGCAAGCGCAGCCGGCTCGCCGAGAACACCGCGGCCGCCACGCTGCGGCTCACCGCCGAGGAACTGGCCCGGCTGGAGCCGGTGGCGGGCGAGGTGGCCGGGGACCGCTACCCGGACATGCGCTTCACCCAGGTCGGCCGGGAGTAGCGGCGGTGGGGGGGCGGCGCCCCCGGGCCCGGGCGCGCGCCGCTCGCACGTCCTGGCCTGCTCCCGGCGTCTGCGACACTGGATGAACCATGCCTAAGCCCGGAGAACTCACCTTTGTCGCGCCGCGCGGCGCCAAGCCCCCGCGACACCTCGCCGACCTGAGCCCCGCCGAGCGCAAGGAGGCCGTCGCCGAGCTGGGCGAGCAGCCGTTCCGCGCCAAGCAGCTCTCCAACCACTACTTCGGCCGGATGTCGAACGACCCGGAGGGCTGGACGGACATCCCCGCCGCCAGCCGGGAGAAGCTGACCGGGAGCCTGCTGCCGGAGCTGATGTCGGTCGTGCGGCACGTGTCCTGCGACGACGACACCACCCGCAAGACGCTCTGGAAGCTCTTCGACGGCACGCTCGTCGAGTCGGTGCTGATGCGCTACCCGGACCGGGTCACCATGTGCATCAGCTCGCAGGCGGGCTGCGGCATGAACTGCCCCTTCTGCGCGACCGGCCAGGCCGGGCTGACCCGCAACCTGTCCACCGCCGAGATCGTCGAGCAGATCGCCGCCGGGATGCGCGCGCTCAAGGCCGGCGAGATCCCGGGCGGCGAGGCGCGGCTGTCGAACGTGGTCTTCATGGGCATGGGCGAGCCGCTGGCCAACTACAACCGGGTGCTGGCCGCGATCCGCCGGCTGACCGACCCGGCGCCGGACGGTTTCGGCCTGTCCCAGCGCGGTGTCACGGTGTCGACCGTTGGCCTGGTCCCGGCGATGAACCGGCTGGCCGACGAGGGCCTCAGCTGCCGCCTGGCGCTGTCGCTGCACGCCCCGGACGACGAGCTGCGCGACGAGCTGGTGCCGGTGAACACCCGCTGGAAGGTCGCCGAGGTGCTGGACGCCGCGTGGAACTACGCGGAGAAGTCCGGCCGGCGGATCTCCATCGAGTACGCGCTGATCAAGGACATCAACGACCAGGCATGGCGGGCGGACCTGCTCGGCCGGCTGATCAAGAACCACCGGGTGCACGTCAACCTGATCCCGCTGAACCCGACGCCGGGCTCCAAGTGGACCGCCTCCCGGCCCGAGGACGAGCGCGAGTTCGTCCGTCGGCTCCAGTCGCACGGGGTGCCGACGACCGTCCGCGACACCCGGGGCCAGGAGATCGACGGCGCCTGCGGTCAGCTCGCCGCGGCGGGCTGAGCCGGCGGGCCAACGCAAACCGGCAGGTCAGCGACAGCCGCAGGTCAGCGCAAGCCGCAAGGTCAGCGCAGGCCAGCGGCCGCCAGAGCGGCGGTCGCCCCGCCGGTCACCAGCAGCGTGGTGCCCACCGCCAGGGTGCGCAGCGCGACCGCGCCGAACAGCAGCCGGGGCGAGGTGCCGAGGCGCAGCAGCACGTCGGTGACGTCCCGGCGGTCGGTGCGGACCTCGGCCAGCCGGGTGACCACGGCGGCGGCCGCGCAGCCGAGCACCAGGCAGGCCTCGACGGCGGGCAGCGCGTCGGCGCTGTCGGGCGTGCCGATCCAGTAGCGGATGGTGGTGAGCACCAGCGCGAGGGCGAGGGTGAGCACGGCCAGCGGCGGGCCGAGGCGGCGGGCCTGGGCGGTGAGTCCGCGGCCGGCCAGCAGCCGCAGCGGGGTGGGCCGGCCGAGCGCGAGCAGCCGCCCGGTCCAGGACAGCAACGGGCCGGTGAGCAGGGCGAGTCCGACCGCGCTGGCGGCCCAGCCGCCGAGTGCGGCGGTGCTGGTGCTGCCGAGCCCGGCGGGCAGGTGGATCGGCCGGCCGTCGGCGGCGGCGCCGGGCCGCAGGGCGATGAGTTCGAGGGCGAGGCCGATCACGGCGAGCCCGACGGGCAGGGCGACCCGCAGGGCGCCGAAGCCGGTGCCGCCGCGGGTGCGGGTGCGGCCGCCGGGCAGGTACTCGGTGGGTGGGACGGCGCAGGCGGCGGCGATCCCGGCGGTGAGCGGGACCAGGGCGAGCAGGGCGACCGGCGCGACGGCCGGCAGCGGTACGCCCATGCCGAGGTCGGGGGCGAGCGCGGGCCCGGCGATGTCGTTGCGCAGGACCAGGAAGACCAGCAGGGTGAGCACGCTGCCGAGGGTGCAGGCGAGCACGACCTCACCGGCGATCAGGGTGCGGATCCGGCCGGAGCCGGCTCCGGCGGCGCGCAGGCCGGTGATCCGTTCGGGCCGCTGGGCGGGTACGGCGCGGGCGGCGACGGCCGCGAACCAGGCGACGGCGGCGAGCGGGGGCAGGCACCAGAGCAGTCGCACCAGCGCGTCCTCGCCGCCGAGCGGGTCGCTCATCGCCCGGCCGAGGGAGCGCAGCAGGAAGGCGGAGACCACGGCGGCGGCCAGCACGGTGAGCAGCCAGCGGCCGAGGTCGGGCACCCGGTAGCCCCGGGCCAGACGGAGATAGAACACGTCGACTCTTTCAGCGGCTCGGCGTCGTCAGCGGCGGGTGGCCGAGACGGCGGCCGCGCCGGCCGCGCCCGGGACGGCGTGCCCGCGCGGGACGGGGGCGGCGGGGGCGGTGAGCCGTCCGTCGACGAGGGCGACGGCGCGGTCCGCGAACCGGACGAGCTCGGGGTCGTGAGTGGCCAGGACGAGGGTGAGCTGGTGCGACCGGGCCGCGCTGGTCAGTATCCGCAGGACCTGGTCGGCGGCCTCGCGGTGGAGCGGGGCGGTGGGGTCGTCGGCGAAGACGACGGGCGGCAGCGGGGCGAGGGCGCGGGCGACGGCGATCCGCTGGCGCTGGCTCTGGAGCAGCCGGTCGGGGCGCTGCCGGGCGACCTCGCCGACGTCGAGGCGTTCCAGCCATTCGTCGGCGGCGGTGTAGGCGGCCTTGTTGCCGGCGCCGGCGAGCAGCAGCGGCAGGGCGACGTTCTCCCGGGCGGTCAGTTCGGGCACCAGGTGGGGTTCGGAGCCGACGAAGCCGAAGCGGTCGCGGCGCAGCCGTTCGCGCCCGGCCCGGCCGAGGGTGTGGACGGGCGCGCTGTTGAACCAGACCTCGCCCTCGTCGACGGTGAGGAGGGCGGAGAGGCAGCCGAGGAGGGTGCTCTTGCCGGAGCCGCGCGGGCCGGTGACGGCGAGCACTTCGCCCTCGCGGACGCCGATCGAGATGCCCCGCAGGGCGGGGGTGCCGTGATGGGACTTGACGATCCCCCGGGCCCACAGCACGTCGTTGTCAGGCGGTGCCGCTGACATGAGGTTCCATCCTGGGTGGCCGCAGGGATATGACAGTCGTCAGATTAGAACGACTGGGGCCTGGTGCGGTTGCGGCGCTCTGGTCCATCGCGGGCAAATCACCCGCAATCAGGCATGTTTGATCGGCCGGCAGCGCCGGAAAATCGCCGAAGGGCCGTGCCGGGGGGGTGGGT
>NZ_JBHWIJ010000010.1:45282-64465 GCF_042732255.1 Kitasatospora sp. NPDC059803
AACGCGCCCAAAACCCACACAACCCGACAATTTACGCCCCCCCCCCCCCCCCAAACACCCCCCCCGGGGCGTCCCGGGGGAGTGGGACCGCCCTTCGGCGGAGGGTGGGGAAGGAGGATCAGGGGGTCAGATCTTCGCCCACGCGTCGGTGAGGCTGGTCCGCAGGATCTGCTCGATCTCGTCGAAGGTCGACTGGTTGGAGATCAGCGGCGGGGCCAGCTGGATGACCGGGTCGCCACGGTCGTCGGCGCGGCAGTACAGGCCGTTGTCGAAGAGGGCCTTCGACAGGAAGCCGTAGAGGACGCGCTCGACCTCGTCGTCGTTGAACGACTCCTTGGTGACCTTGTCCTTCACGAGCTCGATGCCGTAGAAGTACCCGTTGCCGCGGACGTCGCCGACGATCGGCAGGTCGCGCAGCTTGTTCAGGGTGCCCAGGAACGCGGCCTCGTTGTCGAGGACGTGCTGGTTCAGGCCCTCGCGCTCGAAGATGTCGAGGTTGGCCAGCGCCACCGCGGAGGAGACCGGGTGGCCGCCGAAGGTGTAGCCGTGCAGGAAGGTGTTGTCGCCCTTGTAGAACGGCTCGGCGAGGCGGTCCGAGATGATCGTGGCGCCGATCGGGGAGTAGCCCGAGGTCATGCCCTTGGCGCAGGTGATCATGTCGGGCTGGTAGCCGAACTTGTCGGCGCCGAACATGGTGCCCAGGCGGCCGAAGGCGCAGATGACCTCGTCCGAGACCAGCAGCACGTCGTGGCGGTCGCAGATCTCGCGCAGGCGCTGGAAGTACCCGGGCGGCGGCGGGAAGCAGCCACCGGCGTTCTGCACCGGCTCGACGAAGACGGCGGCGACGGTCTCGGCGCCCTCGTTGAGGATGGCCACCTCGATCTCGTCGGCGCACCAGCGGCCGTAGGCCTCGGGGTCGACCGTGCCGTCCGGGCCTTCGAGGAAGGCGGGGGCGCGGTAGATGTTGGTGTTCGGGGCCTTGTGGGTGCCCGGCACCAGCGGCTCGAACGGGGCCTTCAGGCCCGGCAGGCCGGTGATCGACAGGGCGCCCTGCGGGGTGCCGTGGTAGGCGACGGCGCGCGAGATGACCTTGTACTTGGTCGGCTTGCCGGTCAGCTTGAAGTACTGCTTGGCGAGCTTCCAGGCTGTCTCGACGGCCTCGCCGCCACCGGTGGAGAAGAAGACCTTGTTCAGGTCGCCCGGGGCGTAGTTGGCCAGGCGCTCGGCCAGCTCGACGGCCTTCGGGTGGGCGTAGCTCCACACCGGGAAGAAGGCGAGCTCCTTGGCCTGCTTGGCGGCGGCCTCGGCCAGCTCCTCGCGGCCGTGGCCGGCCTGGACGACGAACAGGCCGGCGAGGCCGTCGAGGTACTTGCGTCCCTTGTCGTCCCAGACGTAGGTGCCTTCGCCCTTGACGATCGTCGGCACGGGGGAGTTCTCGTACGACGACATGCGGGTGAAGTGCATCCACAGGTGGTCGTAGGCGGTCTTGGAAAGGTCCTTCTGCGCCGGGTCGGCTGTCATCGGGTGCCCCAGGTGTAGGTCTGTTTCCGGAGCTTCAGGTAGACGAAGCTCTCGGTGCTCCGCACGCCGGGAAGCGCGCGGATGCGCTTGTTGATCAGTTCGAGCAGGTGCTCGTCGTCCTCGCAGACCAGTTCGGCCAGGAGGTCGAACGAGCCTGCGGTGCAGACGACGTAGTCGACCTCGTCGAGGGCGGCCAGCGCGTCGGCGACGGGCTCGATGTCGCCCTCGACCCGGATGCCGACCATCGCCTGGCGGGTGAAGCCGACGGTGAGCGGGTCCGTGACGGCGACGATCTGCATCACGCCCTGGTCGAGCAGCTTCTGGACGCGCTGGCGCACGGCCGCCTCGGACAGGCCGACGGCCTTGCCGATGGCGGCGTACGGGCGGCGTCCGTCCTCCTGGAGCTGCTCGATGATCGCCTTGGAGGCGGCATCGAGGGGAACGCTCGCGTTCCGGTCGCGGTTGGCCACGCCGCCACTGTGCCTGATCGTTCCCCTGTTCGCAAGCGAGGAATCTGCTGATTTCGTCGCGATCTTGGAATCCGCGTACGGATTTCATCGCCTACATGCACTGCACCTGTCGATACCGGCAGTCATGCGGCTACCCTGGCACGGTACGCGCGCAGCCCCGCAGCGCAGCGCGCGTTCCCCCAAACCAGTGGACCGCGCCGTCCAGGGCCCGGCCACCCGACACCCTTCGTGCGCCGGACCCGCCGACGTACCATGGCGCCGGAAACTGCAACGCCGCAGGCCCAGACCGAGGAGAGACCCCGTGAGCGACCTTCGCACGCTGCGCAACTACATCAACGGTGAGTTCGTCGACGCGGCGGACGGCCGCACGCTCGACATCGTCGACCCCACCACCGGTGAGGCCTACGCGACGTCCCCGCTGTCCGGTGCCTCCGATGTGGACGCCGCGATGGCCTCGGCCGCCGCCGCCTTCCCGATCTGGCGCGACGCCACCCCGAGCACCCGCCAGAAGCTGCTGCTCAAGATCGCCGACGCGGTCGAGGCCCGGGCCGACGAGCTCGTCGACGCGGAGGTCCGCAACACGGGCAAGCCGCGCGGGCTGACCCTCTCGGAGGAGATCGGTCCGATGGTGGACCAGATCCGCTTCTTCGCCGGTGCCGCCCGCATGCTGGAGGGCAAGGCCGCCGGGGAGTACATGGACGGGATGACCTCGATCGTCCGCCGCGAGCCGGTCGGCGTCTGTGCCCAGGTCGCGCCGTGGAACTACCCGATGATGATGGCTGTCTGGAAGTTCGCCCCGGCCATCGCCGCGGGCAACACCGTCGTCCTGAAGCCCTCGGACACCACCCCGGCCTCCACCGTCCTGCTCGCCGAGATCATCGGCGGCGTGCTGAAGGACCTGGAGCTGCCGGCCGGCGTCTTCAACGTCATCTGCGGCGACCGCGAGTCCGGCCGGCTGATGGTCGAGCACAAGACCCCGGCGATGGCCTCCATCACCGGTTCGGTCCGGGCCGGCATCCAGGTCGCCGAGTCCGCCTCCAAGGACGTCAAGCGCGTCCACCTGGAGCTGGGCGGCAAGGCCCCGGTCGTGGTCTTCGAGGACGCCGACATCGCCGAGGCCGTCGAGGGCATCTCGGTCGCGGGCTACTTCAACGCCGGCCAGGACTGCACCGCCGCCACCCGCGTGCTGGTGCACGAGTCGATCCACGACGCCTTCGTCGAGGCGCTGGCCAAGGCCGCGGCCGAGACCAAGACCGGCGGCGTGGACGACGAGGACGTGCTGTACGGCCCGCTGAACAACGCCAACCAGCTGAAGCAGGTGGCCGGCTTCATCGAGCGGCTGCCCACCCACGCCAAGATCGAGGCCGGTGGCCACCAGGTCGGCGAGAAGGGCTACTTCTACGCCCCGACCGTCGTCTCCGGCCTGCGGCAGGACGACGAGATCATCCAGAACGAGGTCTTCGGCCCGGTCATCACCGTGCAGAAGTTCACCGACGAGGACCAGGCCGTCGACTACGCCAACGGCGTCGACTTCGCGCTGGCCTCCTCGGTGTGGACCAAGGACCACGCCCGCGCCATGCGGATGTCGCGCCGCCTGGACTTCGGCTGCGTCTGGATCAACACCCACATCCCGCTGGTCGCCGAGATGCCGCACGGCGGCTTCAAGAAGTCCGGCTACGGCAAGGACCTCTCCGCGTACGGCTTCGAGGACTACACCCGGGTGAAGCACGTCATGACCGCGATCTAGCGGGTCGTGACGGTTGAGCGCTGTATGACCGCGATCTAGCGGGTCGTGACGGTCGGGCGCTGTATGACCGCGATCTGATCGCACGTCCATCGTGTGAACGGACAATGGGCCCGGGTCCTTTCGACCCGGGCCCGGTGTCTTTGCATCCTGTCGGCCGTTCGCGTGACCGGCTGACAAGATGAAACTGCACTTCGGGGCCGCGACTCCCTAGCCTTACCGGCATGAGCATCCCCACCGCTGACTCAGCCGCCGGCCAGGCGGTCAAGGCCGCCGACCGCGCGCACGTCTTCCACTCGTGGTCCGCCCAGGCGCTGATCGACCCCCTCGCGGTGGCCGGCGCCGAGGGCTCGTACTTCTGGGACTACGACGGCAACCGCTACCTCGACTTCTCCTCGCAGCTGGTCAACACCAACATCGGCCACCAGCACCCGAAGGTGGTCGCCGCGATCCAGGAGCAGGCGGCGAAGCTCTGCACCATCGCCCCCGGCTTCGCGGTCGAGGCGCGCAGCGAGGCCGCCCGGCTGATCGCCGAGCGCACCCCCGGTGACCTCGACAAGATCTTCTTCACCAACGGCGGCGCCGAGGCGGTCGAGAACGCCGTCCGGCTGGCCCGGCTGCACACCGGCCGGCAGAAGGTCATGTCCGCCTACCGCTCGTACCACGGCGCCACCGCCAACGCGATCGCCCTCACCGGCGACCCGCGGCGCTGGGCCAACGAGACCGGCGTCTCCGGCGTGGTGCACTTCTGGGGCCCGTACGCCTACCGCTCCAACTTCCACGCCGAGAACGAGGCGCAGGAGTGCGAGCGCGCGCTGGAGCACCTGGAGCAGGTGATCGCCTTCGAGGGCCCCGGGACGATCGCGGCGATCATCCTGGAGACCGTGGTCGGCACCGCGGGCATCCTGATCCCGCCGGCGGGCTACCTGGCCGGGGTGCGGGAGATCTGCGACCGCTTCGGCATCGTGTTCATCCTCGACGAGGTGATGGCCGGCTTCGGCCGCACCGGCGAGTGGTTCGCCGCCGACCACTGGGGCGTCACCCCGGACCTGCTGACCTTCGCCAAGGGCGTCAACTCGGGCTACGTCCCGCTGGGCGGCGTGGCGATCAGCGCCGAGATCGCCGCCACCTTCGCCGAGCGGGCGTTCCCGGGCGGGCTCACCTACTCCGGCCACCCGCTGGCCTGCGCCTCGGCCGTCGCCACCATCACCGCCATGGCGGAGGAGGGCATCGTCGAGAACGCCAAGCACATCGGCGAGACCGTGCTCGGCCCCGGCCTGCGGGAGCTGGCCGAGCGGCACCCCTCGATCGGCGAGGTCCGCGGCCTCGGCGTGTTCTGGGCGCTCGACCTGGTGAAGGACCGCGGGACCCGCGAGCCGCTGGTCCCGTACAACGCGGCCGGCCCCGCCAACGCGCCGATGGCCGAGCTGGCCGCCGCCTGCAAGCAGCGCGGGCTCTGGCCGTTCGTCAACATGAACCGCCTCCACGTCGTCCCGCCGTGCACCGTCACCGAGGAGGAGGCCAAGACCGGTCTCGCGGTGCTCGACGAGGTGCTGTCGCTCGCCGACGCGCACACCGTCTGACGTACCGACCGGACGGCCCCGGGTGTCGCGCACGCCCGGGGCCGTCCCACGCTCCGGAGGCCTTCCCCATGCCCAGCAGCACCACCCCGACCCGCCCCCACAACTCCCGTACGATCCGCCGGCGTTCGGTGCTCGGCGGGGCCGCGCTGCTCGGCGCCGGCACGCTGACCGGCTGCGGCATCCCGTCCGCGTACGTCGCCGAGGACCGCCGCTCGGTCCAGGACCGCTCGGACCGCGAGCAGCGGCTCGCCTTCTCCAACTGGACCCAGTACATCGACACCGACGACCAGGGCCACCGGCCGACCCTGGACGCCTTCACCGAGCGGACCGGCATCGCGGTCACCTACACCGAGGACATCAACGACAACGACGAGTTCTTCGGAAAGATCAGCCCGGTGCTCACCCAGGGCGCCGACCCCGGCCGGGACCTCATGGTGGTCAGCGACTGGATGGCCGGCCGGTACGTCTCGCTCGGCTGGGTGCAGGCCATGGACCGGGCCAACCTGCCCAACGTCACCGCCAACCTGGACCCGCAGCTCGCCGACCCGGCCTTCGACCCCGGGCGCCGGCGCAGCGTGCCCTGGCAGTCCGGGATCACCGGCATCGCGTACAACCGCAAGGCGCTCGGCCGGGAGCTGAAGTCGACCGCGGACCTCTGGGCGCCCGATCTCAAGGGCCGGGTCACCCTGTTCGCCGGGCTGGACGAGGCGCTCGGGCTGCTGATGCTCGCCCAGGGTGCGGACGTCTCCCGGTTCGGCGAGGACGACGCGCACCGGGCGATGGACACCGTGCAGAAGATGGTCGACACCGGCCACATCCGCCGCTTCACCGGCAACGACTACACCAGCGACCTCGCCTCCGGTGCCGCCGTCGCCTGCCAGGCCTACTCCGGCGACGCCGTCCAACTGACCGCCCAGAACCCGGACATCGAGTTCGTGGTGCCGCAGGAGGGCGGCGAGCTGTGGGCGGAGAGCCTGATGATCCCCAACCGGGCCCGGCACAAGCGCAACGCCGAGCTGCTGATCGACCACTACTACCAGCCCGAGGTGGCCGCCGAACTCGCCGCGTTCGTCCAGTACATCTGCCCGGTGCCGGCCGCCCGCGAGGTGCTGGCGGCCAGCGGCGACAAGGACAAGGCCGAACTGGCGGAGAACCCGCTGCTCTTCCCGACCGACGAGATGCGCGCCCGGCTGCACACCATGCGCGACGTCACCTCGGCGGAGCGGCCCGAACTGCACAAGGTCTGGGGGCGCATCACCGGCGTGTAGGCCACCGGCGGTCAGCGGTCAGCGGTCAGTGGTCGGCGGTCGGCGGTCAGCGGCGGACGGCGTCCAGGGCGAGCAGCGCCACGTGCAGGGAGAGGCAGGACTCCACCTGGTCGAGGTCGACGCCGAGGATCCGCTCGACCTTGTGCAGGCGGTCGTAGAAGGACGGCCGGGACAGGTGCGCGGCGTCGGCCGCCGCCGACTTGTTCCGGCCCTGCTCCAGGTAGATCCGCAGCATCTGCACCAACTGGCCGTTGTGCTCGGCGTCGTGGGCCAGCAGCGGGCCCAGCTCCCGCTCCACGTAGGTCTGCAACCGGGCGTCGTCGCGCAGCAGGTGGAGCAGGCCGCGCAGCCGGACGTCCGGCAGCCGGTAGTACGAGGCGGCCCGGCCGCCGGGCGCGTCGTGCAGGGCCGCGTCGGCGACCTGGGTGGCCTCCAGCAGGGTGCGCCGGGCGTCCCGGACGGAGCCGACCGAGGAGCCGACCGCGACCACCGGGGCCGGTGCGGCGGCGGCGTCGTCCCGGCCGGCCTCGGCCGACATCCGGCGCAGCGTGGCCGAGAAGGCGTCCAGGGCGGCGTGCTCGTCCTGCTGGGTGCCGAGCGTGATCAGCACGCCGACGCCCTCGTCGTCCAGCGCGCCGACCAGGGCGGAGAGCCGGCAGGCCCGGACGGCTCCCGCGGCGAGCTCGGTGAAGTCGCGCAGCCGGGCCTGCGCCTCCAGGGCGGCCGGGATCGGGCCGCGCCGCTGCCGCAGCACCACTCCGACCAGCCGGCGGCCCTCCAGCGGGACGCCGAGCGCCTGGGCGCGCAGGGCCACCTCGGAGACGGTCAGCGCGTGGGTGAGGATGCCGGACAGCAGGGTGCGGTGGGTCTGCCGCTCCAGGCTCTCCCGGTCGCGCACCACCAGCCGGTTGAGCGCCAGGGCGGAGGCGCCGCGTTCCAGCAGCATGGTGTGCGGGTGGGCCTCGTTCTCGGGCAGCGGGCCCGGATCCTGTACCAGCACGAGTCGGCCCCAGTCCTGGCCTCGGGCGCCGACCGTGGTCACCAGCCAGCCGCTGCGCGGGTCGTGCCCGGTGCGGCCGGGCGGGCGGACCCCGCGGGAGCGGCGCTCCCAGTCCTCCAGCAGTTCGACCTCCGGGCGGCCGGCGGTGTCGTGGGCGAGCACCTGGTGCGCGAGGTTCTCCAGGACGACCGGCGCGCCCGCCATCCGGGCCACCTGGCGGATCACCTCGGGCGGCTCGGCGCCCTCCACCACCAGCTCGTTGAACACCTGGTGGACGGCCTCGGAGACGCGCAGCTGCTCCAGCTGGGCGTTGACCACCAGCGCGTGCACGGCCTCGGTGACGGCGACGAAGCGCAGCTCGCGGCGGAGCGTGATCAGCGGCAGGCCGCGCTGTTCGGCGGCGTGCACCAGGGCGCGGGGCAGCGAGTCGAAGTAGCGCCGGCCGTACTCGACGACCAGTCCGGCGACCCCCACCTCGTCCAGTTCGCGGACGTAGCGGGCCAGGCCCTCGCGGTCGTCGGGCAGCGCGATGCCGGTGGTGAGCACCAGTTCGCCGCCCTGGAGCATCCCGGCGACGTCGGGCAGTTCGCTCACGTGGACCCAGCGGACCGGCCGCTCCAGGTGGTCGGCGCCGGCGACGACCTGGGGCAGGCCGCGCCGCATCACCTCCAGGTCGAGCACGCGGGCGACGGTGGGGAGCATCGCGGGCCTCCAGGGCCTTGAGGGACCAGAGTGTCAGGTAAATCATCCATCGCGGCGACGACCTGTCGCCCTCGGTGAACCCTTGCACCCTGTAAGGCCCTACCCACCGAGGTTGTCGGAGTGACCCTTGTCACGCCGGGGCGGCACCGGGCATGGTCAGCGGGTCGGCTGTGGCGAAAAACAGACCTCACGCCGGAATCCATCGCGTTGCCGGAATGCAACAGCGGAATCCCTTGTCCGGAGTCCGCCGGACTGCCAGGATCGCGCAACCCCGGTGATCAGCCGGTCGGATTCCCCCACCGCACAACCGTGAGAATCGCCGTGGCAGTCGACCCACCGGCACTTGGAGGAACCAGATGGACCTGACCGACTTCGGCGCGGGCGCGCAGTACATCGCGGGCCGTCAGACCCGGGGGAGCGGCGAGCCCTTCCAGGTCGTCAACCCCGCAGACGGCAGCGTGGTCGAGCAGGTCGCCCTGGCCACCACCGGCGAGGTCGACGCGGCCGTGGCCGCCGCGAAGGCGGCCCTGCCCGGCTGGTCCCGCGCCACCCCCGGCGCCCGCTCCGAGGCGCTGACCGCACTGGCCGCCGTCCTGACCTCGGCGAGCGCAGACCTCGCCCGGGTGGAGACCGCGCAGACCGGCAAGCCGGTCAAGCTGGCCACCGAGTTCGACGTCCCCGGCACCATCGACAACGTGGCGTTCTTCGCCGGCGCCGCCCGCAACCTGGAGGGCAAGGCGGCCGGCGAGTACTCCGGCGACCACACCTCCTACGTGCGCCGCGAGGCGATCGGCGTGGTCGGCTCGATCTCGCCGTGGAACTACCCGCTGCAGATGGCCGCCTGGAAGGTCCTGCCGGCGATCGCGGCGGGCAACACCATCGTGCTCAAGCCGTCCGAGCTGACCCCGCTCACCTCGCTGATGTTCGCCCGGGCCTGCACCGAGGCGGGCATCCCCGACGGCGTGGTCAACGTGGTCACCGGCGCCGGACGCACCACCGGCGAGCACCTGGTCGCGCACCCGGACGTCGCCATGGTGTCCTTCACCGGCTCCACCCCGGTCGGCCGCAGGGTCGCCGAACTCGCCACCGCGAGCGTCAAGCGCACCCACCTGGAGCTCGGCGGCAAGGCCCCGTTCGTGGTCTTCGACGACGCCGACCTCGACGCCGCCGTGCACGGCGCGGTCGCCGCCTCGCTGATCAACGGCGGCCAGGACTGCACCGCCGCCACCCGCGCGTACGTCCAGCGCCCGCTGTACGACGCGTTCGTGGCCGGCGTGGCCGAGCTGTACGCCGCGATCCGGATCGGCGACCCGCTCAACCCGCACACCGACCTCGGCCCGCTGGTCTCGTACACCCACCGGGACCGGGTGGCCGGCTTCGTCGAACGCGCCCGCTCCTACGCCACCGTGGTCACCGGCGGCCGCGCGCCGGAGAAGGGCCACGACGGCACCGACCTCACCCGCGGCGCGTACTACGCGCCCACCCTGATCACCGGCGCCGCCCAGGACAGCGAGGTGGTCCAGGGCGAGATCTTCGGCCCGGTGCTCGTCGTGCTGCCCTTCGACACCGACGACGAGGGCCTGCGGCTGGCCAACGACACCCCCTACGGCCTGGCCGCCTCCGCCTGGACGGGCAACGTGCACCGCTCGCTGCGCGCCACCCGGGAGATCGCGGCCGGGTGCGTCTGGGTCAACGACCACATCCCGATCATCAGCGAGATGCCGCACGGCGGCTACAAGGCGTCCGGCTACGGCAAGGACATGTCCCAGTACTCGCTGGACGAGTACACCCAGGTCAAGCACGTCATGTTCGACACCACCGCGGTGGCCCGCAAGGACTGGCACCGCACCGTCTTCGGAGACAGATAACCCCTGCCCAGGGGCGCCGCCCCCAGGGCGCCCCGATTCGACCTCTTACCCCCAGGAGGCCCGTTCCATGGCGTTCAACGAGTTCACCGACGGTCTGCCCGAACCGGTCCGCAAGGCCTGGGAACGCAGCCTGACCAGCGGCCGGGCCGCGATCGGCCGCCGCACCCTGCTGCGGGCCGCCGCGCTGACCGCCGGTGCGGGCACGCTGGCCGCCTGCGGGATCCCGGCGGCCAGGACCGTCGGCGGCGACTCGACCGCCAACGCCGCCAAGGACCTCTCGGACACCGAGAAGGTGGTCAACTTCTCCAACTGGCCGCTGTACATCGACACCGACGAGAAGGACAAGGAGAAGCACGGCACCCTGGACGCCTTCACCGCAGCCACCGGCGTCAAGGTCAGGTACAACGAGGACGTCAACGACAACGTCGAGTTCTTCGGCAAGGTCAAGCCGCAGCTCGCGGCCGGCCAGGACACCGGCCGCGACCTGATGGTCCTCACCGACTGGATGGCCGCCCGGATGATCCGGCTCGGCTGGGCGCAGAAGCTCAACCCGGCGAACGTCACCACCGCGATCACCACCATCGACTCCCGCTTCCGCGCCCCCGACTGGGACCCGGGCCGGCTGTACTCCTACCCGTGGGCCGGCATCCAGGTCGTCATCGCCTACAACAAGAAGGCGACCAAGGGGAAGGAGGTCACCAGCGTCTCCCAACTGCTGGACGACCCCGACCTCAAGGGCCGGGTCACCTTCCTCTCCGAGATGCGCGACAGCATCGGGATCACCCTGCTGGACCTGGGCAAGGACCCGGCGAAGTTCACCGCCGACGACTACGACGCCGCCGTCGCCCGGCTGCAGAAGGGCGTCGACAGCAAGCAGATCCGCCGTTTCACCGGCAACGACTACGGCCAGGAGCTGTCCTCCGGCGACATCGCGGCCTGCGTCGCCTGGGGCGGTGACCTGATCCAACTGCGCGCCGACAACCCGGACATCGAGTTCGTCATCCCGGAGAAGGGCTACGTCTCCTCGACGGACAACATGCTGATCCCGGCCCGGGCGCAGCACAAGGCGAACGCGGAAAAGCTGATCGACTTCTACTATCAGCCGAAGATCGCGGCGCAGCTGGTCGCGGGCATCGGCTTCGTCTCCGCCGTCACCGGGATGAAGGACGAACTCGCCGCCCTCGCCCCGGACAGCGCGGCCAATCCGCTGGTCGTACCCACCCCCGAGATGGCGGCCAAGTCGCACGTGTTCCGCACCCTCACCGAGACCGAGGAGAGCGACTTCGAGCAGAAGTTCTCCAAGCTCATCGGCGCCTGACCCCCCCACGCGCGGCCCACTCCCGGCAGAGAACCCAGGAAGACACCCATGACAGACCAGCAGCGCGACGCGGCCGCCGGCGGCGACGTCCGCCTCACCGGCATCGGCAAGACCTACGGCGCCTTCACCGCCGTCCACCCGCTCGACCTCACCGTCCCGCAGGGCTCCTTCTTCGCCCTGCTCGGCGCCTCCGGCTGCGGCAAGACCACCACCCTGCGCATGATCGCCGGCCTGGAGGAGCCCACCAGCGGCACCGTCCTGATCGGCGGCCAGGACGTCACCGCCCTGCCCCCGTACAAGCGGCCGGTGAACACCGTCTTCCAGAGCTACGCGCTCTTCCCGCACCTCGACATCTTCGAGAACGTCGCCTTCGGCCTGCGCCGCCGCGGCCGCAAGGACGTCAAGAAGCAGGTCGAGGAGATGCTGGAGCTGGTCGAACTCGGCCAGTACGCCCGGCGCAAGCCGCACCAGCTCTCCGGCGGCCAGCAGCAGCGCGTCGCCGTCGCCCGTGCCCTGATCAACCACCCCCAGGTGCTGCTCCTCGACGAGCCGCTCGGCGCACTCGACCTCAAGCTCCGCCGCCAGATGCAGCTGGAGCTCAAGCGGATCCAGACCGAGGTCGGCATCACCTTCGTGCACGTCACCCACGACCAGGAGGAGGCCATGACGATGGCCGACACCATCGCGGTGATGAACGGCGGCCGGGTCGAGCAACTGGGCGCCCCCGCCGAGCTGTACGAGAACCCCGCCACCACCTTCGTGGCCAACTTCCTCGGCCAGTCCAACCTGCTGCCCGCCGAGGTCACCGGCACCGACGGCGGCGACCTGCTGCTCACCGCGGCCGGCGTCCGCCTCGCCGTGCCCAAGGCGCGCTGCGCCACCGAGGCCAGGCAGGTCCACCTGGGCGTGCGCCCGGAGAAGATCACCATCGCGCACGCCTCCGCCGAGGTCGCCGACGGCCGCAACCGGCTGGCCGGCACCGTCCTCGACTCCAGCTTCATCGGCGTCTCCACCCAGTACGTGGTGCGCACCGACGGCGGCCAGGAGGTCACCGTCTTCGAGCAGAACATGGAGCGCGACGCCCGGATCGTCCCCGGCGCGCCCGTCCTGCTGCACTGGAACCCGGCGCACTCCTTCGCCCTGGACGCCGCGCAGGCGATCGACGCGGGCACCGCGGAGGAGGCCGCATGACCACCACCACCCCGGCCGCCCCGTCACAGGTCATACCGCTCACGGAACCGGCACGGAAGCCGAAGCGCAAGCTCACCGCGTACTGGCTGCTGCTGCCCGGCATCGCCTGGCTCGTCGTCTTCTTCGCCGTCCCGATGGTCTACCAGGCGTCCACCTCGCTGCAGACCGGCTCGCTCGAAGCGGGCTTCAAGGTCACCTGGCACCTCGCGACCTACTGGGACGCCCTGGTCGAGTACAAGTGGCACTTCGTCCGCTCGTTCTCCTACGCGGGCATCGCCACCGTGCTCTGCCTGGCCGTCGGCTACCCGCTCGCGTACACGATCGCCTTCAAGGCGAGCAAGCGCTGGCGCAACGTCATCCTGATCCTGGTCATCGCGCCGTTCTTCACCAGCTTCCTGATCCGCACGCTGGCCTGGAAGACCATCCTGTCCGACGGCGGGCCGGTGGTCGGGGTGCTCAACACCCTGCACGTCCTGGACGTCACCAACGCGCTCGGCCTCACCTCCGGCGACCGGGTGCTCGCCACGCCGCTCGCCGTGGTCTGCGGTCTCACCTACAACTTCCTGCCGTTCATGATCCTGCCGCTGTACACCTCGCTGGAGCGGATCGACCCCCGCCTGCACGAGGCGGCCGGCGACCTGTACGCCCGGCCGTTCACCACCTTCCGCAAGGTCACCTTCCCGATCTCGCTGCCCGGCGTGGTCGCCGGCACCCTGCTCACCTTCATCCCGGCCTCCGGCGACTACATCAACGCCCAGCTGCTGGGCTCGCCGAGCGAGCAGATGGTCGGCAACGGCATCCAGAAGCAGTTCCTGAACGTGCTCGACTACCCCACGGCTGCCGCACTGAGCTTCATCCTGATGGCCCTGATCCTGGGCATGGTGACGGTCTACATGCGCAAGGCCGGGACGGAGGAACTGGTCTGATGTCCCGGATTACCAAGTGGATACGCGCCCACCTGGTGGTGCTGGCCGGCGTGCTGGCCCTCGCCTACCTGGTGCTGCCCAACCTGGTCGTGCTCGCCTTCTCGTTCAACAAGCCGGTCGGCAAGTTCAACTACGAGTGGAACGAGTTCTCCACCGACGCCTGGACCAACCCCTGCGGCGTGGCCGACATGTGCCAGTCGCTCTCGCTCAGCCTGCAGATCGCGGTGCTCGCCACCATCGGCGCCACCGTGCTCGGCACCATGGTCGCCTTCGCACTGGCCCGCTACCGCTTCCGCGGCCGCTCGGCCACCACCGCGATGATCTTCCTGCCGATGGCCATGCCCGAGGTGGTCATGGCCGCCTCGCTCGGGACGCTGTTCCTCAACATGCGCATCCCGTTCGGCTTCACCACCATCCTCATCGCGCACATCATGTTCTGCCTCAGCTTCGTGGTGACGGCCGTCAAGGCCCGCGTGATGAGCATGGACCCGAGGCTCGAACAGGCCGCCCAGGACCTCTACGCGACCCCCATCCAGACCTTCCTGCGGGTCACCCTGCCGCTGGCCGCCCCCGGCATCGCGGCGGGAGCGCTGCTCAGCTTCGCGCTCTCCTTCGACGACTTCATCATCACCCAGTTCAACTCGGGCCCGACCACGGTCACCTTCCCGATGTTCGTCTGGGGCGCGTCGCAGCGCGGCATCCCGGTACAGGTCAACGTCATCGGCACCGCGATGTTCATCGCCGCCGTCGCGCTGACCGTCGCCGGCCAGTGGCTGGGCAACCGCCGGAAGGCCACCGCCTGACGTACGGTCGGGTGTGGTGGCCGAACAAACCATCGCCTAAGTACAGAAAGTGGCTGATAATGCATGGACTCCGCCCGCGCACTCAGTGACGCCAGGCCCACCCCCTTCTGGCTGGAGGATCCGGGCCGGCCGGCGGCACTGCCCGCCCTGGTCGGCGACACCACCTGCGACCTGCTGGTCGTCGGCGGCGGCTACTCCGGCCTCTGGACCGCCCTCATCGCCAAGGAACGCGACCCCTCGCTGGACGTCGTGCTGGTCGAGGGCAACGAGGTCGGGTGGGCCGCGTCCGGGCGCAACGGCGGATTCTGCGCGGCCAGCCTCACCCACGGCTTCGGCAACGGCCTGCAACGCTGGCCCGCCGAACTCGGCCAGCTGGAACGCCTCGGTGCCGCCAACCTGGACGGCATCGAGGCCACCCTCAAGCGCTACGGCATCGACGCCGAGTGGGAGCGCACCGGCGAGATCGACGTCGCCACCCAGCCGCACCAGGTCGAGGAACTCCACGAGATCGCCGAGGCCGTCGCCCGGTACGGCTTCGACATCACCGTCCTGGACGCCGACGAGCTGCGCGCCGAGGTCGACTCGCCGACCTTCCTCGGCGGCCTCTGGGACAAGGAGGGCGTGGCGATGGTCCACCCCGCCAAGCTCGCCTGGGGCCTGCGGGACGCCTGCCTCGGCCAGGGCGTGCGGATCTTCGAGCACACCCGGGCCACCGACCTGCGGGAGTACGGCAGCGGCATGGCCGTCCGAACCCCGTACGGACGGGTCTTCGCCCGGCGCGTCGCACTCGGCACCAACGTGTTCCCGTCGCTGGTCAAGAGGGTCCGGCCGTACATCGTGCCGGTGTACGACTACGCGCTGATGACCGAGCCGCTCAGCGACGAGCAGCTCGCCGCGATCGGCTGGCGCGGACGGCAGGGACTCGGCGACAGCGCCAACAAGTTCCACTACTTCCGGCTCTCCGCCGACAACCGGATCCTGTGGGGCGGCTACGACGCCGTCTACCACTACGGCGGCCGCGTCCGGCACGAGTACGACCAGCGGCCGGAGACCTTCCGCACGCTGGCGAACCACTTCTTCCGCTGCTTCCCGCAGCTGGAGGGCCTGCGGTTCACCCACGCCTGGGGCGGCGCCATCGACACCTGCACCCGGTTCTCGGCGTTCTTCGACACCGCCTACCGGGGCAAGGTCGCGTACGCGGCCGGGTACACCGGGCTCGGCGTCGGCGCGACGCGCTTCGGCGCCGAGGTGATGCTCGACCTGCTGTCCGGCGAGCGCACCGAGCGCACCTCGCTGGACATGGTGCGCAGCAAGCCGCTGCCGTTCCCGCCCGAGCCGGTGCGCTGGGCCGGGATCGAGATCACCACCCGCTCGCTGGAGCGCGCGGACCGCAACGGCGGCCACCGCAACCTCTGGCTGCGCACGCTCGACCGCATGGGGCTCGGCTTCGACAGTTGACCTCGTTGTCCGTGAGCTGACCTCGCCATCCGTGCCATCCCTGCTATCCGTGTTATCCGTGCTATCCGTGTAAGAGAGACCCGCCGTCCGCCTCTCCTTGGTGACGGCGGGTCTCGGTCTCCCCGCCGCGTCCCGACCAGGACGACCCGACCGGAACCAGCGGCGAGAAGCGGGGACAGACATGGAGAGCACCGGACTGCACTGGCTCGCCCAGGTGGCAGCGGACCCGGAGGCCTTCCGGGAGCAATGGGAGCGCACCGGGCTGGGGCTGATGCTGCTACCGGCCGGCCGCCGCTGGGACGTCCTCTCCGTCCCCGGACGGCTCGGGCGCCCGGCCCTGGAGATCCTGGACCCCGGCTCCTGCGGCCCCGTCCTCACCGACTTCGGGGACGAACACGTCAGCTTCCTGGTCCCCGTCGGCACCGCCGCCCGCTGGATCGGTACGGGCGTGCGCAGCGCGGGGGAGGGTACCTGGATCGTCGTCCCGCACCCCGAGCGCCGCAGCCGCGGGGTGCGCTGGCTCGTCCCGCCCGACGGCTCCGGACGGCTCAACGACCCGGTGCTGCTGGAGCTCGCCCTGCACGAGGCCGCGGCCGGGCTCAGCGGCTGGTGATCCCCCGGTCCGGACTCCGGCCCCCGGCCGGCGGTGGCGCGCGGGGCGGGCGGTCGCGTCAGACTGGAAACGTGACCACCGCCCCGGACGCCGTCGACGCGCCCCTTCGACCGGGCCACACCCAGCTGCGCCTCGCCGCACTGGCGGCCCCCGTCTGCGACCGGTACGGGCTCGCCCTGGCCGGTGGGCACGCGCTGCGCGCCCACGGTGTCGCGGCCTGCCCGCAGGACGGACTCACCCTGGTGACCGGCGGGGCCGACCTGCCGGAGGTGGCCGCGGCGCTGGGCGAGGCCTACCGCGCGGCCGGCGGCGGGGTCGCCGAACGCCCGGGCACGCCGCGGCTGGAGCAGCTCACCGTCCGGCTCGCGCTCGGCGGGCGGTCGCACTCGGTGGAGCTGCGGAAGGAGCCGCTGGCCCACCGGCCGGTGCGCTTCGACCTCGCCGCGCCCCCGCCCGGCGAACCGGCGGCGGTCCTGCCGGTCGCCCTGCCAGTTGTGCTGCCGGTCGTCGCCCTGGAGGACGCCGCCGCGCTCACCACCGCGCTGCTGGTGGACCGTGGCATGCCGCGGGACCTGGTCGACGTGCACGCCCTCACCGACTGCTACCGGGAGGGCGAACTCATCGCGCTGGCAGTCGAATTGGACGCGGACTTCCAGCCCGCGGCGCTCGCCGACCGGCTGGAGACGCTGGCCGAGGCGGCGGACGGCCGGTTCCGGGCCCGGGGTGTCGCGGCACGCGCGGTCGGCGGGCTGAAGCGGTGGGCGCTCGCCTGGGCCCAGGACCTGCGGCTGGACCTGCTGGAGACCCAGGAGGCGGCCGACGGTCTGCACGACCCGTACCTGGAGGACGAGGAGTCCTGAACGCGGGGTGGCGGCGCTTCGTCCTCGCGCGTTCGTCTTGCGGGGTCGTCTTTGCGGGTCCGGCTTCACACGTTCGTTCGTGCCCCCTCACCCATTCGGCCGAGCAACCGGACGACCTGTAAGGCTGAATCCGCGATCCCCGTCAGCCTGTTCGTTGAGGCCTGGCGCGGCGGGCACCAGACTGGAGACGAACGCGGTAGCCCCGTGAATCCCGTCGCCCGGCCCACTCGCGGGCGGCGCCAGACAGGACCGGCGGCAGGACGCCGCCCGGGACTTCGGAGGCAGACGGACTTGAGCAAGCACATCACTCACTGGATCGGCGGCGAGCCCGTCGCCACCGCCGGCGCGGCGCCCCGCCGCGGGGACATCTTCGACCCGGCCACCGGCCTGGTCGCCGGCCAGGTCGACTTCGCCGGGATCGCCGAGGTCGACCAGGCCGTGGCCGCCGCCGCCTCGGCCTTCGCCGAGTGGCGCACCGCCTCGGTCGCCAAGCGCACCACCGTGCTGTTCGCCTTCCGCGAGCTGCTGAACGCCCGCCGCGACGAGCTGGCCGCGATCATCGTGTCCGAGCACGGCAAGGTCCACTCCGATGCGCTCGGCGAGATCGCCCGCGGCCTGGAGGTCGTCGAGTACGCCTGCGGCATCCCGCAGCTCGTCAAGGGCGGCTTCACCGAGCAGGCCTCCACCGGCGTCGACGTCTACTCGATCCGCCAGCCGCTCGGCCCGGTCGCGATCATCTCGCCGTTCAACTTCCCGGCCATGGTGCCGATGTGGTTCTTCCCGCTCGCCATCGCGGCCGGCAACACCGTCGTCCTGAAGCCCTCGGAGAAGGACCCGTCCGCCGCCAACTTCCTCGCCGGGCTGTGGAAGGAGGCAGGCCTGCCGGACGGCGTCTTCAACGTCGTGCACGGCGACAAGGCCGCCGTGGACCGCCTGCTGGAGCACCCGGACGTCAAGTCCGTCAGCTTCGTCGGCTCCACCCCGATCGCCCGCTACGTCTACGAGACCGGTACGCGCTACGGCAAGCGCGTGCAGGCCCTGGGCGGCGCCAAGAACCACATGCTGGTCCTGCCCGACGCCGACCTCGACCTGGCCGCCGACGCCGCCGTCAACGCGGGCTTCGGCGCGGCCGGCGAGCGCTGCATGGCCGTGTCCGTCCTGGTCGCGGTCGACCCGATCGGCGACGAGCTGGTCGACAAGATCAAGCAGCGGATCGCCACCCTGAAGGTCGGCCCCGGCTGCAACGGCGACTCCGAGATGGGCCCGCTGGTCACCGGCCAGCACCGCGACAAGGTCACCTCCTACGTCGAGTCCGGTGTCGCCGACGGCGCCGAGCTCGCCGTGGACGGCCGCAAGCACCCGGTCACCGCCGAGGACGAGAACGGCGCCCCGACCTCGGACGGCTTCTGGCTCGGCCCCACGCTGTTCGACCACGTGAAGCCGGGCATGTCCGTATACAACGACGAGATCTTCGGCCCGATCCTCTCCGTCGTGCGCGTCGCCTCCTACGACGAGGGCCTGGCGCTGATCAACGCCAACCCGTACGGCAACGGCACCGCCCTCTTCACCAACGACGGCGGCGCGGCCCGGCGCTTCCAGTTCGAGGTGGAGGTCGGCATGGTCGGCATCAACGTGCCGATCCCGGTCCCGGTCGCCTACTACTCCTTCGGCGGCTGGAAGGCCTCCCTGTTCGGCGACGCCCACGCGTACGGCCCGGACGGCGTGCAGTTCTTCACCCGCGGCAAGGCCGTGACCCAGCGCTGGCTGGACCCCTCGCACGGCGGCATCAACCTCGGTTTCCCCACCAACAGCTGATCCCCCCGCCCCGCGGTCGTGCCGGCCGGACCCCTCTCCCCGG